>NZ_JAOWDG010000007.1:0-359 GCF_030334745.1 Citrobacter sp. Cb080
CAGGAAACCGTAACGGAAACAGCCGAACCGGTGGATCCGCGTAAAGCCGCCGTGGAAGCGGCTATCGCCCGCGCCAAAGCCCGCAAGCTTGAGCAGCAGACGGTTACGGAAACAGCCGAATCGGTGGAGCCGCGTAAAGCCGCCGTGGAAGCGGCTATCGCCCGCGCCAAAGCCCGCAAGCTTGAACAGGAAACCGCAACGGAAACAGCCGAACCGATGGATCCGCGTAAAGCCGCCGTGGAAGCGGCTATCGCCCGCGCCAAAGCCCGCAAGCTTGAACAGGAAACCGTAACGGAAACAGCCGAACCGGTGGATCCGCGTAAAGCCGCCGTGGAAGCGGCTATCGCCCGCGCCAAAGC
>NZ_JAOWDG010000008.1:0-711 GCF_030334745.1 Citrobacter sp. Cb080
CCGCAACCGGCAGACGGCCAGCGAACGAGAGAACGTAATCGCGAACGAGAGAAAGACGTGCGGCGTGCTCATCACCGGCAGCGGTGCGGAGCATACAGATACGGGGTTTACGGTCTGCGCGACGAACGGCGGCAAACACAAAGACAAACTGCGGGTGTGACGGGGTGAGGGTAGTAGCCATGATGGCAGCCTCCTTGAAGTAGTTTGAAAAACTACCACCGGAAACGCCAATTTCACTGGTGGCAGCCCGAACGGGGTTGGCGTAACCGGCCTTCAAGGAAACCGGCCAGCCCGAAGGCTGCCCCGCCCGGACTACCATTATCAGAAAAGGGCTCGGGTGCACGAATAAACACCACAGCCCTGAAAATGGGTGTGCCTGAGCAACGACATAAAAAAACACGCATGGCGCGTGTCGTGTCGCCTTGAAGTTATTCGGAACGCCAATTCCGGCTGCCGATTTTGCGACAGCGGGAAAACTATACCTGGAAACGGCGAAAAGAAGCAAGCCAGAAAAAGGGGCTGTTTGCTGAACGATCATCATCATGCGTCATAGCCCCGGTTACGTTCGGCAATGCGATCCGCCATCCATGCAGTGATTTCAGACTGCGCCCACGCCACATTTTTTCCGCCGAGGGAGATTTGTTTCGGGAAGGCTTCCCGGCTGATGAGGTCGTAAATGGTCGAGCGGGACAGGCCGCACAGATGCATCAC
>NZ_JAOWDG010000009.1:0-580 GCF_030334745.1 Citrobacter sp. Cb080
ATGTTCGTCTCATTCAAAAAACCTCCGCAACCCCATGTTTTCACATAACTGTTGCGTTGACCAATTGAATCTACAACCGCGCTCTTGATGCCAGACTCCCTGAACAATTCTCGTTAATCGGGAAACTCAGAGCGCAGTATCCTGTGGTCACACTTTGCCACGTGTTCGGGGTTCATCGCAGCAGCTACAAATACTGGGGAAAAAGCCCCGAAAAGCCAGACGGCAGGCGAGCTGTGTTACGCAGTCAGGTTCTGGAACTGCATAACATCAGCCATGGCTCTGCTGGCGCAAGAAGTATCGCGATTATGGCAACCCTGAAAGGCTTCAGAATGGGACGCTGGCTTGCCGGAAGGCTCATGAAAGAACCGGGTCTGGTGAGTTGTCAGCAGCCAACTCACCGGTATAAACGTGGTGGTCATGAACACACCGCTATCCCGAATCGCCTTGAGCGACAGTTTGCAGTGACAGAACCGAATCAGGTGTGGTGCGGCGATGTGACGTATAGTGTGCCCGGAGTTCAGGGCGGGCATGGATGCTTAAATGAACCGCGAGTCTGTCTGGAATATTGAACCGGTAACTC
>NZ_JAOWDG010000010.1:0-314 GCF_030334745.1 Citrobacter sp. Cb080
CCCTTGTCAGCCTGAAATAACTCCCTATAATGCGCCTCCACTGACACGGAACAACGGATTACAAACCGCCGGGTCAGCGGGGTTCCACTGCGAATCTCGCAGAGAAAAGCAAAAATAAATGCTTGACTCTGAATGAGGAAAACGTAATATACGGGACCTCGCGAAAGAGCGCTAAAGCGCGTCGCAACTGCTCTTTAACAATTTATCAGACAATCTGTGTGGGCACTCGAAGAAACGGATTCTTAACGTCGCAAGACGAAAAATGAATACCAAGTCTCTGAGTGAACACGTAATTCATTACGAAGTTTAATTCA
>NZ_JAOWDG010000011.1:0-22249 GCF_030334745.1 Citrobacter sp. Cb080
ACAGCTGATAGAAACAGAAGCCACTGGAGCACCTCAAAAACACCATCATACACTAAATCAGTAAGTTGGCAGCATCACCCGGGCTTTGTGATGGTTATCTCTCAGGTAATTTTTGCTTATCTCATTGCTCAGGTTGTTCTGTAAAGTACATTCTATGGAAAATTGCAGTGGCGCTATTCAGAAGTGAGTAACAGGCATCCTCTCTGAATTCATTCAGGGGGGATGCCATGAAGAAAAGGTTTACCACAATTAAATTGCTCTCTCACTACATCAGCATTTTGGAAAAAAGGAAGCAAAAAAGGGTTGATGCTACAACGGTGACAAGACCAGGTAGCATGTAGCTGTGATTAACCACATACTTGCCAATTCGAGTTGTCCCGGTACGATCAAACGCCACACAGCCAATCTGTGCCCCCCCTGGAATAATGAATGATCCACAAGTCAGCGGGAGCAGGGCGACCAGGGTTTCTGCCGGATATCCCATTAACACGCCAGCGGGGAGTAGCGCTACAGCTGTCGCTGCGGGGCTATAAATTACGGCTGAAAGACCAAAAACAATAATGCCGAACAAGACTGGATTCTGGAAACCGTGGAAAGCCGTGTTAAATAATTCGTGCCATGCCTCAAAAAAGGAGTTCATCATCCATGACAGACCAAATATGGCGACAACACCCACAAGACCTGCTTTAAAGACAGAACCTGAATCGAGTTTTGACGGAGAAATTCGACATACCATCATAATAATACATGCTGTTGTCAGCATAACTATTTGCAGCGTGGTAGGGATACTCATACGCTCCATTCCGGTACCGTTATTCCACTCAGGACGTAATTCAGGAATTGAACCCATAAGTACGACCAGAATGATACCGGTAAGGAAAATCAGCAATCCTCTCTTCGCCTCTTTTGTCACTATATTGGCTGTTCGCTCTTCAGCTTTTACTGATTCAAACTCACCTTCAGCAACCCTGCGTTGGAATTCCGGATCATTTTTAAGCTCATGACCTCTTTTAAAGACGAACAGGCAGCCGACAACGCAGCCAAGGAACGTTCCGGGAACGGTGACTAACAAGATATCTAAAGCAGAGACATGTAATCCAGCAAGGACAGCAATTGTCCCTGTAACGACCGCACTGACCGGGCTGGCAATAAGCCCAAAATTGGCAGCGATTACTGACATCGACATGGCTCTCTCTGGCCGTACTCTGGCATCTGCTGCAATTTCAGCAATGACTGGATAAACCGAAAAGGCAACATATCCTGTTCCGCAGATAGCAGTAAAAAGGTAAGCGACTGCGGGGCCGAGGAAAGTGATAGCGCCCGGCCACTTTCTGAGGATCCGTTCTGCCATCGTAACGAATAAATCAAGCCCGCCAGCCGCCTGGAGGATTGTGATGCAAGTGATAACCGCAAGGATAATAGAAATAACAGTGAAAGGAGGTGAGTCGGGAGGGAGTCCAAAACCAAAAGTCAGGATAGCGAGTCCTAACCCGCCTGCAGCCCCCAGGCCAATCCCACCAAAACGCCCACCTATACCGATACATATAAGTACTATCGCAAACTGAGTTACGAATAACACCATAATTAATTCCTTTTTATTAACAAATGGCTTGGTATAATTTGAATAATAGGGGCTATAATCTTACCATAACAGTATATTAAGCAATCTAACTTATTAGATTATTTATACTCATCAGTTTTGCAGCACTTTAATCCGAGAGTGTTTATGGATAACAAAAACGAACTGTTTGAAAGTATTAAAAATTATCTGCTTGATGATGCTAACCGCAATGCTGATGGTCGCATTGAAACTGAAACTGAGCTTGCCGTTCGTTTTAATACATCAAGATATAAAGTTCGTCAGGCGCTCAGCACACTGGTACAGATGGGAATGTTGGAACGATCTCCTCGTCGTGGCAGCGTCTTGAAGAATTTGGAACAGCACAACATAAATCACCAGTTGTTAATGCAGTTTGATTTGTCTGGGTTTGATATCACGGAATTTACAGAGGCAAGGATCCTGATTGAGTGCGCGATTATCCCTCTGGCAACACGTAGAATTTTTCCGGCGATGCTCTCCAAACTTGAAAATGAGCTAAGGCTTATTGAAGAGAATGCGGATAACCCCCAGGTGGCCGATCGTCACGATAGAGATTTTCATTTGCTCTTGCTACAGGCGAGTGGCAACCGGGTGCTGCAGGTTTTCTCTGATGTCCTCATTACTTATTTTGAGAAAACAAGGGAGTCGTTACCTGCGAACGATCGTCAGTATTTTCTTGATACGGCGGCAAAACAGAGGGAAATACTGCTTCATATTAAAAAAGGGGATGCGCAGATGGCATCGGAGTTGATGAGAGCACATTTGCTGGAAAAACGGCTGTAAGTCTTCTGTTAACCTGGTCAGAGCATGTTTACCGTTGGGTCCCCGCAACGCCGGGGACTTTTTTTACCTGAGATTAACCTGATTTAGTGAGCTATTCCTCAGCACTTATTTGTTATTGCTGTATCTTCTGCGTGAATGAAGCGAATGCTTCATATTCAAAAGGAGAATATTGAAATGGGAAAACTCACGGGCAAAACAGCATTGATTACGGGCGCATCTCAGGGTATTGGCGAAGGGATCGCCAGAACATTTGCCCGCCATGGCGCGAACCTAATCCTGCTGGATATCTCCGATGAGATTGAAAAACTGGCGGATGAGTTGGCTGGGCGCGGGCACCGTTGCACCGCCGTACACGCTGACGTCAGAGATTTTGCGTCGGTCACGGAAGCGGTAAAACGCGCGAAGAAGATTGAAGGCAAAATCGATATTCTGGTCAACAATGCGGGCGTATGTCGCCTCGGCAACTTCCTTGATATGAGCGATGAAGATCGCGATTTCCACATTGATATCAACATTAAAGGTGTCTGGAACGTGACGAAAGCCGTTCTGCCGGAGATGATTGCGCGCAAAGACGGGCGCATTGTGATGATGTCATCTGTGACCGGCGATATGGTTGCCGATCCGGGCGAAACGGCCTACGCGCTGTCGAAAGCCGCAATCATCGGTTTGACCAAATCTCTGGCGGTGGAATACGCGCAGTTCGGCATTCGCGTTAATGCTATTTGCCCGGGCTACGTTCGTACGCCGATGGCGGAAAATATCGCTCGTCAGTCTAATCCGGAGGATCCTGAATCCGTATTAGTCGAAATGGCAAAAGCGATCCCGATGCGCCGCTTGGCCTGCCCACTTGAGGTTGGTGAACTGGCGGCATTCCTGGCGTCGGATGAGTCCAGTTACTTAACTGGCACGCAAAACGTGATTGATGGCGGCAGCACCCTGCCTGAAAGCGTTAGCGTCGGCGTCTGATTGATGCCGGTCTCCTCCCCGTGTGCTGGGGAGGAGGTACCCTTATTCTCTTTTCAACTTTCAAATCATCAAACGGTATATAAAACCGTTACTCCTTTAGCACTGGTTATAAATATGATGACCATAAGAAAGTCATTAAATTTATAAGGGTGCGCAATGGCCGTTAACTTACTGAAAAAAAGAACCCTGACGCTGGCAGCAATGCTGTTGCTGGTGGGTCAGGCGCAGGCAACGGAGCTGCTGAACAGTTCATACGATGTCTCTCGCGAGCTGTTTGCCGCCCTTAACCCGCCGTTTGAACAGCAATGGGCGAAGGATAACGGCGGTGACAAACTGACGATTAAACAATCTCATGCCGGGTCATCAAAACAGGCGCTGGCGATTCTGCAGGGGCTGAAAGCCGATGTGGTGACCTATAACCAGGTGACCGATGTGCAGATCCTGCATGACAAAGGCAAGCTGATCCCGGCCGACTGGCAAAGCCGTCTGCCGAATAACAGTTCGCCATTCTATTCCACCATGGCGTTTTTGGTGCGTAAGGGTAATCCGAAGAATATCCACGAATGGAACGACCTGGTTCGCCCGGACGTGAAACTGATTTTCCCGAATCCGAAAACCTCCGGTAACGCGCGTTATACCTATCTGGCTGCGTGGGGCGCGGCAGATAAAGCGGATGGTGGGGATAAAGCCAAAACTGAACAGTTCATGACCCAGTTTCTGAAAAACGTGGAAGTGTTTGATACCGGCGGTCGCGGGGCAACCACCACATTCGTGGAACGCGGCCTGGGCGATGTGCTGATCACCTTTGAATCAGAAGTGAACAACATCCGTAAACAGTATGAAGACCAGGGCTTCGAAGTGGTGGTGCCGAAGGTCAACATTCTGGCGGAGTTCCCGGTGGCCTGGGTAGATAAAAATGTGCAGGCTAACGGTACTGAAAAAGCGGCAAAAGCGTACCTGAACTGGCTGTACAGCCCGCAGGCGCAAACCATCATTACCGATTTCTACTACCGCGTGAATAACCCGCAGGTGATGGACAAACTGCAGGATAAATTCCCGCAGACCGAACTTTTCCGCGTGGAAGACAGGTTTGGCTCGTGGCCTGAGGTAATGAAAACGCACTTTGTCAGCGGCGGTGAGTTGGACAAACTGTTGGCGGCGGGGCGTAAGTAAATGTTTGCTGTTTCTTCCCGACGCGTACTGCCCGGCTTCACCTTGAGCCTGGGCACCAGCTTACTGTTTGTCTGCCTGATTTTGCTGCTGCCGCTTAGCGCGCTGGTGATGCAATTGGCGCAAATGAGCTGGGCGCAATACTGGGATGTGATTACCAACCCGCAGGTGGTGGCGGCTTATAAAGTGACGCTGCTGTCGGCGTTTGTGGCGTCGATTTTTAACGGCGTGTTTGGTTTGCTGATGGCGTGGATCTTAACCCGCTATCGCTTTCCGGGCCGTACGCTGCTGGATGCGCTGATGGATCTGCCGTTTGCGCTGCCTACGGCGGTAGCAGGTCTGACGCTGGCATCGCTGTTTTCGGTCAATGGTTTCTACGGCGAGTGGCTGGCGAAGCTGGATATTAAAGTGACCTACACCTGGCTTGGCATTGCGGTGGCGATGGCTTTTACCAGCATTCCATTCGTGGTGCGTACCGTGCAGCCGGTGCTGGAAGAGTTAGGTCCGGAGTATGAAGAAGCGGCGGAAACGCTCGGCGCTACGCGCTGGCAGAGCTTTCGTAAAGTGGTACTGCCTGAGCTGTCTCCCGCGCTAGTCGCGGGCGTTGCGCTCTCGTTTACCCGCAGCCTCGGTGAGTTTGGTGCGGTTATCTTTATCGCCGGAAACATCGCATGGAAAACGGAAGTGACCTCGCTGATGATTTTTGTTCGTTTGCAGGAGTTTGACTACCCGGCCGCCAGCGCGATTGCATCTGTGATCCTCGGGGCTTCGTTGCTGCTGCTGTTTTCAATTAACACCCTGCAAAGTCGCTTTGGTCGACGCGTGGTAGGTCACTGATGGCAGACATTACCCAATTGAAACGTTATGGCGCACCCCGCATCAACTGGGGGAAATGGTTTCTGATCGGCACGGGCATGCTGGTATCCGCCTTTATTTTGCTGGTGCCGATGGTTTACATCTTCGTGCAGGCGTTCAGCAAGGGGTTGATGCCGGTATTACACAACCTGGCTGATCCGGACATGCTGCACGCCATCTGGCTGACGGTGCTGATTGCGCTGATTGCGGTGCCGGTAAACCTGGTGTTTGGCGTGTTACTGGCCTGGCTGGTGACCCGCTTTAACTTCCCTGGACGCCAGTTGTTGCTCACGTTACTGGATATTCCGTTTGCCGTTTCACCGGTGGTCGCCGGCCTGGTCTATCTGCTGTTTTACGGCTCTAACGGCCCGCTTGGCGGATGGCTGGATGAACACAACCTGCAAATTATGTTTGCCTGGCCGGGAATGGTGCTGGTGACGGTGTTCGTGACCTGTCCGTTTGTGGTGCGCGAACTGGTGCCGGTGATGTTAAGTCAGGGCAGCCATGAAGATGAGGCGGCGGTTCTGCTTGGCGCCTCCGGCTGGCAAATGTTCCGTCGCGTTACGCTGCCGAATATCCGTTGGGCATTGCTGTACGGTGTGGTGCTGACCAACGCCCGTGCGATTGGCGAGTTCGGCGCGGTATCGGTGGTTTCTGGCTCGATTCGCGGTGAAACCTTGTCTCTGCCGTTACAGATTGAATTACTGGAGCAGGACTACAACACAGTCGGCTCCTTTACCGCCGCGGCGCTATTAACGCTGATGGCGATTATTACCTTGTTTTTGAAGAGCATGTTGCAATGGCGCCTGGAAAACCAGGAGAAACGCGCGCAGCAGGAGGAAAATCATGAGCATTGAGATTGCTAATATTAAGAAGTCTTTTGGTCGCACCCAGGTGCTGAACGATATCTCGCTGGATATTCCTTCAGGTCAGATGGTCGCCCTGTTGGGGCCTTCTGGATCGGGCAAAACCACGCTGCTGCGCATCATCGCCGGGCTGGAGCATCAGTCCAGCGGGCATATCCGTTTCCACGGCACTGATGTCAGTCGTTTGCACGCCCGCGACCGTAAGGTGGGGTTCGTGTTTCAGCACTATGCGCTGTTTCGTCATATGACCGTTTTCGACAATATCGCTTTTGGTCTGACTGTTCTGCCACGGCGGGAGCGCCCGAATGCGGCGACGATCAAAGCAAAGGTGATCAAACTGCTGGAGATGGTTCAACTGGCTCATCTGGCGGACCGTTTCCCGGCACAGCTTTCCGGTGGGCAAAAGCAGCGCGTGGCGTTGGCGCGTGCGCTGGCGGTAGAGCCGCAGATCTTGTTGCTCGACGAGCCGTTTGGCGCGCTCGATGCTCAGGTGCGTAAAGAACTGCGTCGCTGGCTGCGTCAGTTGCATGAAGAGCTGAAGTTCACCAGCGTGTTTGTTACCCACGATCAGGAAGAAGCGACGGAAGTCGCAGACCGCGTGGTGGTGATGAGCCAGGGTCATATCGAGCAGGCCGATGCGCCCGATCAGGTATGGCGCGAACCGGCTACCCGTTTTGTCCTGGAATTTATGGGTGAAGTTAACCGCCTGCAAGGGACGATTCGCGGTGGACAATTCCACGTGGGCGCACATCGCTGGCCGTTGGGCTATACGCCTGGCTATCAGGGTCCGGTGGATCTGTTCCTGCGTCCGTGGGAAGTGGACGTCAGCCGCCGTACCAGTCTGGATTCACCGTTGCCAGTACAGGTGCTGGAAGCCAGCCCGAAAGGACACTACACCCAATTAGTTGTGCAACCCTTGGGGTGGTATAACGAACCGCTGACGGTGGTTATGCAGGGCGATGATTCCCCGAACCGCGGCGAACGTCTGTTTGTTGGGCTGCAAAATGCGCGTTTGTATAATGGCGACCAGCGTATTGAAACGCGTGAAGAGGAACTTGCCCTGGCGCAAAGTGCCTGATAGGTTAATTCGTATAGTTATCATCCGGTGGCGCTGCGCTTACCGGGCTTAACGGGTGGTGCATGACCTGTAAGCCGGGTAAGCGCAGCGCCACCCGGCATTTTATTGAGCTGAAAACGTGAACACATTAGAACAAACAATTGGCAATACGCCTCTGGTGAAATTACAACGTCTGACGGCGGATAACGGCAGTGAAATTTGGGTCAAGCTGGAAGGCAATAATCCCGCAGGTTCGGTGAAAGACCGCGCGGCGTTGTCGATGATCGTTGAAGCGGAAAAGCGCGGGGAAATTCAGCCTGGCGACGTGCTGATTGAGGCCACCAGCGGTAATACGGGTATTGCGCTGGCGATGATTGCCGCGCTGAAAGGCTACCGCATGAAGCTCCTGATGCCAGACAACATGAGCCAGGAGCGACGTGCGGCGATGCGTGCTTACGGGGCTGAACTGGTTCTGGTGACCAAAGAGCAGGGGATGGAAGGGGCGCGTGATTTAGCCCTTGAGATGGCGCAGCGCGGAGAAGGTAAACTTCTCGATCAGTTTAATAATCCTGATAACCCGTATGCGCACTACACGACTACCGGACCCGAAATCTGGCAGCAGACGTCAGGCCGTATTACCCATTTCGTCTCCAGCATGGGGACGACAGGCACCATTACCGGTGTGTCACGTTTTCTGCGTGAACAGGAAAAACCCGTCACCATCGTTGGCCTGCAGCCGGAAGAAGGCAGTAGTATTCCGGGCATTCGTCGCTGGCCTGCGGAATATATGCCGGGCATTTTCAACGCCTCGCTGGTGGATGAGGTGCTGGATATTCATCAGAACGATGCGGAAAACACCATGCGTGAACTGGCCGTTCGCGAAGGGATTTTTTGCGGAGTGAGTTCTGGCGGCGCGGTTGCGGGCGCGTTACGCGTGGCGCGCGCGACACCGGGGGCGGTGGTGGTGGCGATCATCTGCGATCGCGGCGATCGCTACCTTTCCACCGGGGTCTTTGGCGAAGAGCATTTCAGCCAGGGATTAGGTATTTAATTTGTCGGCCTGATAAGCGTAGCGCTAGCAGGCAACCGTACGGCAGGATCGCCGGATGACGACGCAAAGCGTCTTCTCCGGCCCGCACTGTTCAATCGTTACGTTTTTCTACCAACTTATCAAGGAATTGCCACAGCGTCTCATTCATCTGCTGGTAATCCCAGGTGCGCATCTCTTCAACAGCGCGAATAAAGCGCTTCCCTTTCGCTTCGGCCAGTTCTTGCTCAGAGTGCTGAATTAATCCTTCGACCGCTTCGGCGGTAAACTCCATATGGCACTGAAAACCATAGACGAAATTACCGTATTGTACGATTTGTCGCGGACATCCCTCGCTTGTGGCAAGAATTGTCGCCTGGTCGGTTAATCCCGGCATGTCATTGTGCCAGTGACCCACGTTGAGCGGTGAGCCGAAATGGCTGAACAACGGATGCTGTCGGCCTGCCTCGGTCAGGGCGATCGGATAGTGACCAATCTCTTTTTCCGGGCTTTGGCACACCTTCGCGCCCAGTGCTTCGCCGATTAACTGCGACCCCAAACAGATCCCCACCACGATTTTTCGTGCCGCAATCGCCTGGTTTATCAGATGTTGCTCTGCCTGAGAGTCAAAGTATGGGCACTCTGCGAGCGTGGTGCGGGGTGACTGCGGCCCACCAAATACCACCAACATATCGAAGCCATCGGCATTAGCGGGAACAGTTTCTCCGGCGTAAACGCGCGACCAACTGATGGTATAGCCGCGTGATTCGGCCCACGGCAGGTACGCGCCAGCAGATTCGAAAGACTCATGAATAACAAAATGAACTCGCACTTTTTCTCTCCTGTTAGCGCTTTAGCGCCTGATGGATATCAGTCGCCAGCTTATCAATGTCGCTGTCTGCTAATGTTGACAGCGTAATGCGCAGGCCATGCGCAGGCGTATTGACGCCAAACACTTCGCCTTCACGTACCAGCCAGCCGGACTTTGCCAGCGCAAAAGCGATCGCCTGGCTGTTATCTTCTAGCGGCAGCCACAGATTAAGACCGTCGCTGTCGGGCAGCGTAATGGCATGAAGCCGCAGAGCCGCTGCCAGCTTTTGCTGCTGGGCGGCGTAAAACTGCTGAGTTTGCGCCAGCGTGTGTTGATAAGTCTCGTCACTCAGGCAGGCGCAGGCCAGATCCTGCAGCAGATGGCTGACCCACTGACTGCCGGCGTTGAGCCGTAAACGCAGTTTCGCGGAAGTGAGTGGATCGCTGGCGACGATGGCCAGGCGTAAATCCGGGCCTAAAGTTTTCGACATTGAGCGGACAATCGCCCAGTGCGTTGTTTCCTTCGCAATCACCGGATACCAACGGCATGCGGACAGCAGCGCAAAGTGGTCGTCGACGATCACCAGCGTCTGCGGATAGCGGGCCAGGATTTCCTGCAATTGCGCCGCGCGGGATGCACTCAGACTGCATCCTGTCGGATTATGGGCGCGCGGCGTCAGAATCACCGCCCGCGCGCCTTTCTGTAGCGCGATTTCCAGCATGTCTGGCTGCATGCCTTCGCTGTCAACGTTGACCGGACTGGCGGAGAATCCGGCATAACGCAGCATGTTGATGCTGCTCAAAAAGCATGGATCTTCTACCACAACGCTGTCGCCAGGCAGTAAATGGGCGCACAGCAGCCGCTCAATGGCATCAATGGCGCCGCTGGTGATATCAATTTCTCCCTTGGCTGGCATCGCATCTTGCATCCATTGCGCGGCCCACGCCTTAAGGCCGGGTGATACAGCGGCATCACCGTACAAACGAGGATTCTTATTTATTTGCGCGAAATAACGGCTGAGATCGGGAAGACGCGCGGGGGCTGGATTACCGCCGGAAAGATCGATAAGCGCGGTATCCGGATTGCCGCCTTCCAGCGCAACGGGGGCTGAAATCCCCTTGATTACCGTGCCGTTACGTCCCTGGCTTTGTGCCAGCCCGGAGGTGACCAGGCGTTTATAAGCCGCCGCGACAGTATTACGGTTAACGTTCAATGCTGTTGCCAGTTCACGCACCGGCGGCAACGTTTCTCCTGCCGCCAACGTGCCTGTAGCGACATGTTGACGAATACTGTCAAAAATTTCGTTAGCGGTTTTTCCGTCGATCATTATTGACCTATGACAAAATGAATTTTAGCATATGACGATAATAGTGAGGCGTAAGCCCGCTGTCCAGCGAGAGGAGAAATTTATGGAGCAGGGGAGTGATATTCAGTCAGTGCTCTTCGGCGACAAGCATCGGGCGTTACAGACCGATATCGTCGCCGTCCAGTCACAGGTGGTTTATGGCAGCGTAGGCAACAGCATCGCCGTTCCGGCCATTAAAGCGCAGGGATTACGCGTGACGGCAGTGCCAACGGTGCTGTTCAGTAATACCCCGCATTATGAAACATTTTACGGCGGCGTTATTCCGGCCGACTGGTTTAGCGGGTATCTCCGCGCCTTGAATGAGCGTGATGCTTTGCGCGAGCTGAAGGCGGTGACGACAGGCTATATGGGCAGTGCAGAGCAAATCGCTCTGTTAGCACAGTGGCTGGAAACGGTGCGGGCTACGCATCCGACAGTGTGCATTTTGGTCGACCCGGTGATTGGCGATACGGACAGCGGTATGTATGTAAAAGCTGAAATTCCGCAGGCCTACCGTCAGCACCTGCTGCCGCTGGCTCAGGGACTGACGCCGAACGTGTTTGAACTGCAAATGCTGAGCGGAAAGCCGTGTCGTACGCTTGATGAAGCCATCACGGCGGCGCAATCGCTGCTTACCGAAACGCTGAAATGGGTGGTGATCACCAGCGCGCCGGGGGATAGCGAAGATATTATTAACGTGGCGGTAGTGACGGCTGAAACGGTTGAGGTGTTCGCTCATCCACGGGTTAAAACGGATCTGAAGGGAACTGGCGATCTGTTTTGTGCTGAGCTGGTGAGCGGTATTGTGCTGGGTAAAGCGCTGACAACCGCGACGTACGATGCAGCACAGCGCGTACTGGAAGTGATGAAATGGACCAATCTGTGCGGTTGTGATGAGTTAATTCTGCCACCGGCAGGGGAGGCGCGATGAAGAGTTACCGGCTGGTGGTTAGCCAGAATGGGCGTATGGTTGGACATTTTGACACCAGCGGGGCAACGGCGCTGGAAGATATCTGTGTGGCGCGGGCCATGTTTGGCATCGCGGGTGGCTACAATTGTGAACTGTTAGTGGCGGATTCGGAGCGACGGATGCTGGAAAGCGGGCCGGAAGGGATGAAAATCCTGATGCGCGAGGCGTGTTACCGACCGGTCACCTCACAAATTTAGCGTTATCCGGCAGATTTTGAGGTCTGCCAGATAAAAAAATGGCGCCATCAGGCGCCATTCTTCTCTGCAGCAAGAATTACTTCTTGATGCGGATAACCGGAGTTTCACCCACTGTCACGCTACCGGACAGTTTGATCAGCTCTTTGATTTCGTCCATGTTGGAGATAACAACCGGAGTCAGGGTAGACTTGGCTTTTTCTTCCAGCAGCGGCAGATCGAATTCAATAACCGGGTCGCCCACTTTAACGCGCTGACCTTCTTCAGCGATGCGCTTAAAGCCTTCGCCTTTCAGTTCAACGGTATCAATACCGAAGTGAACAAACAGCTCAATGCCGCTGTCGGATTCGATAGAGAAAGCGTGGTTGGTTTCAAAGATTTTGCCGATGGTGCCATCAACAGGGGCGACCATTTTGTTACCGGTTGGTTTGATAGCGATGCCATCACCAACGATTTTTTCAGCAAAAACTACATCCGGCACGTCTTCGATGTTGACGATCTCGCCAGAGAGCGGAGCAACAATCTCAATAGTTCCGGTGTCTTTCTTATCATCAGAAACCAGAGATTTCAGTTTATCGAACAAACCCATGATCTTCTCCTAAGCAGTAAATTGGGCCGCATCTCGTGGATTAGCAGATTGTTTTTTCTTCAATGAACTTGTTAACCAGCGTCATTAACTCGTCCGTTGTCGGTTGAGCAAGAGCCTGCTCTGCTAACACCTTCGCATCTTCGAAGTTCGTGTTACGGATAATCTTCTTAATGCGCGGGATAGAAATGGCGCTCATAGAGAATTCGTCCAGACCCATCCCCAGCAACAGAAGTGTAGCACGTTCGTCGCCTGCAAGCTCACCACACATGCCAGTCCATTTGCCTTCCGCATGAGAAGCATCAATAACTTGCTTGATCAGCGTCAGCACAGATGGCGACATCGGTTGGTAAAGGTGTGAAATCATATCATTACCACGGTCAACTGCCAGGGTGTACTGCGTTAAATCATTGGTGCCGATACTAAAGAAATCAACTTCTTTGGCTAAATGACGCGCAATTGTTGCCGCTGCCGGTGTTTCCACCATCACGCCAATCTCAATGCTTTCGTCAAATGCTTTACCTTCGTCGCGCAGTTCCTGTTTGTAGATTTCGATCTCTTTGCGTAGTGCGCGCACTTCTTCAACAGAGATGATCATTGGGAACATGATGCGCAGTTTGCCGAAAGCAGAGGCGCGCAGGATTGCGCGAACCTGATCCCGCAGGATCTCTTTACGATCCATGGCGATACGTACGGCACGCCAGCCCAGGAACGGGTTCTCTTCTTTCGGGAAGTTCATGTACGGCAGCTCTTTATCGCCGCCGATGTCCATGGTACGGACGATGACCGCCTGAGAGCCACAGGCTTCAGCAACGGCTTTATATGCGGCAAACTGTTCTTCTTCAGTCGGCAGCGATTCACGGTCCATGAACAGGAATTCGGTGCGGTACAGACCAACACCTTCGGCGCCATTACGCTCAGCGCCTTCAACGTCACGAACGGTACCGATGTTGGCGCAAACTTCTACCTGATGTCCGTCCAGCGTGATAGCCGGGAGATCTTTCAGCTTAGCAAGTTCCGCTTTCTCGGTAGCAACCTGCTCCTGAACGGCGCGCAGTTGCTCAATAACTTCGTTGGTCGGATTGACGTAAACCTGGTTGTTTACGGCATCCAGAATCAGATAGTCGTCGTTTTTAACCTGAGAGGTGACGCTACCCGTACCTACGATGGCTGGCAGTTCCAGAGAACGCGCCATGATAGAAGTATGGGAAGTCCGTCCGCCCGCGTCGGTGATGAAACCCAGCACCTTGTTCAGGTTCAGCTGTGCGGTTTCTGACGGGGTCAGGTCTGCGGCTACCAGGATAACTTCTTCCTGAATAGCGCTCAGGTCGATAATAGCCAGACCCAGGATGTTACGCAGCAGGCGTTTACCGATGTCACGTACGTCAGCCGCACGTTCTTTCAGGTATTCATCATCCAGCTCTTCAAGGGCTGTGGCCTGACCTTCGATAACTTCATGCGCAGCTGCATCAGCCGTCATGTGCTTATCTTTAATCAGGGCTATGATTTCCTGCTCCAGCTCCTCATCTTCGAGCAGCATGATATGCCCTTCAAAGATGGCTTCTTTTTCTTCACCGAACGTTTCACCAGCTTTGGTTTTGATCGCTTCCAGTTGCGCAGATGCCTTGGCACGACCGCTCAGAAAACGTTCAACTTCCTGATCAACCTTGTCGGCAGAAATTTTTTTCCGGTCAATGACGATCTCGTCTTCTTTCAGCAGCAATGCTTTACCGAAAGCGATACCCGGGGATGCTAAAATGCCTGAAATCATAACCCTACCTTACTTGTGACTGATATTTAAAAGAACTCGTTGAACTTACTCGAGTTCAGCCATCAGTTTAACCAGATGCTCAACTGCTTTCTGCTCGTCTTCACCTTCTGCGGACAGGGTGACAACGGTACCCTGAGTCAGGCCCAGAGTCTGCAGTTTAAACAGGCTTTTGGCGCTAGCGCTTTTGCCGTTGGAAGTCACAGTAATTTCAGAAGTAAAGCCTTTTGCTTCTTTAACAAACTGAGCAGCAGGGCGAGTATGCAGACCGTTCGGAGCGGTAATGGTAACTTCTTGCTGGAACATTATATTTCCCCAACTTATAGGTTTAGTGTTGTGGAACTAAAGTCTAGCCTGGCGGTTCAACTTTAGCCTGTATTGTTAGCATCGGCGTAAACTGGACGCGACACAAAAGGAGTTCGGTGCAATCCGTTGCTGGCAACTTCTTGCCGCTGACGTTTCGTTCGTCATTAAACATTATGCCGCGAAAGGAAGAGTTGAACCAAATCATAAAATCGATTCAGCTAGCGCTTTTCCTGTAACGATTAATTTCGCGCATCAAAATAATTAGTTTGGTTAAATACCAGTTCCGGCGGGTTGAATCAATGCCAGGAGAGTTGAAAATTTGAAGCAGGCCACAAAAAAGCACCCCAAAGGGTGCTTTTTTACGCGTTTTTAACATGCTGGCATTACTGTTGCAGTTCTTTCTCTGTGAAGAGATCGGCAAACAGTGCAGTGCTCAGATAACGCTCACCCGATGACGGTAGGATAACCACAATATTCTTATTGGTAAAGGATTCATCTTCCTGGAGCTTAAGCGCGGCAGCCACGGCTGCGCCAGAAGAGATCCCCGCCAGAATACCTTCTTCTTCCATCAGGCGGCGCGCGGTAGAAATAGCTTCATCATTGGTGATGGCAACGACTTTATCGATAAGCTTCAGATCAAGGTTGCCAGGAATGAAGCCCGCGCCAATACCCTGAATTTTATGTGGGCCAGGTTTGAGTTCTTCACCCGCCAATGCCTGGGCGATAACAGGGGAGTCAGTAGGTTCTACCGCGACGGTAATCAGATCGGTTTTGCCTTTAGTGCCTTTAATGTAACGGGTCACGCCAGTTAGCGTACCGCCGGTGCCGACACCGGAAATAAAGACATCAACCTGGCCATCGGTATCTTCCCAGATTTCCGGGCCGGTGGTTTTTTCGTGAATTTCCGGGTTCGCCGGGTTGCTGAACTGCTGCAGCAGCAGGAATTTTTCCGGATCGCTGGCTACGATTTCTTCCGCTTTCTGAATTGCGCCCTTCATACCTTTTGCGCCTTCAGTCAGCACCAGGTTCGCGCCCAGCGCTTTTAAAAGCTTGCGGCGCTCAATGCTCATGGTTTCCGGCATGGTCAGAGTCAGTTTGTAACCACGGGCGGCGGCAACGTAGGCCAGCGCAATCCCCGTGTTGCCGCTGGTCGGTTCTACCAGCTCAACGCCCGGTTTCAGTACACCACGTTTTTCGGCATCCCAAATCATATTGGCACCGATACGGCATTTGACGCTAAAGCTTGGGTTGCGTGATTCCACCTTCGCCAGAATGCGTCCGTTACCGATACGGTTCAGTCGAACCAGCGGCGTATGACCGATAGTCAGCGAGTTATCTTCAAAAATCTTACTCATGGCCTGTCCTTAACTGTATGAAATTGGGATACCGCTTCAGCATACCTGTTGAGAAAGTATGGGGAAGTAAGGAATTCGCATATCTATATGCTGATGAGAAATAATGCGTAGCAGTATGGAATAAGAGCGGGCATAAGCCAGCCCGCTTTTACACATTTTTGCATTACTTCCATAACGCATGCTTAGCACGATAGCAGTCTACCCACATCGCCGTGGCACCACAAACCGCTACCGGCATGATGAACAGATTGAGCACCGGAATCATGGTGAACAGGCTGGTCAATGCGCCAAACTGCATATTGGTCACCTTGCGCGTGCGCAGCGCGACGCGCATCTCCTTAAAAGGGACCTTATGGTTATCAAAAGGATAATCGCAGTACTGAATAGCCAGCATCCACGCGCTGAACAGGAACCACAGGACCGGGGCGACGGTCTGCCCAATGCCAGGAATAAAATAGAGAATCAGCAATACGAAGGCGCGCGGGAGATACCACGCCAGCTTTTGCCATTCGCGTTTCATAATGCGCGGAACGTCTTTCATAATGCCGAGAATGCCGGTGTCGGGCGGTGTTGCGCCCGTTAAGCGCGCTTCCAGCTGTTCAGCCAGCAGACCGTTAAACGGTGCGGCGATCCAGTTGGCGATAGTGGAGAACAGGTAGCCGAACACCAACAGCACGGAAATGGTCACAATCGGCCACAGTAAATAGCTGAGCCACTGAAGCCAGTCAGGGACGTGACTCATCAGCGCGGGAACCCAGTTACCGAGTTGTGTAAATAACCACCAGAATGCGCCGCCCATCAGCAGGATATTCACCAGCAAAGGCAGAATAACAAAACGACGAATGCCCGGTTGGGTGATGAGCTTCCATCCCTGAGAAAAGTAATAAAGGCCGCTGCGAGGTACAACTGCAGATGATGAAACCATGGTCAGGACGTACTCCTTGTTATATAAGCTCTGGTAAACTGTGCGTATCTTACCGGGTTGTTGAGCGTTAAGCTGTTCGGAAATGTTCGAAAAAACAGCAAAAAGCACAATTTTGTTCATCTTTATGCCGTGAAAGCCAAGAGTACACTTGCACTTGGCGTAATCGACAAATACTCTTAGTGAGTAAATGTTTGCCGTGGTGGCAAGGTGTTAGAACAACAGAGAATATAATGATGCAGGATTTGCGTCTGATATTAATCATTGTTGGCGCGATCGCCATAATCGCTTTACTGGTACATGGTTTTTGGACTAGCCGTAAAGAGCGGTCTTCTATATTCCGCGATCGCCCACTGAAACGCATGAAGTCTAAACGTGAAGACGAGGATTCGTTCGACGACAACGTCGAGGAAGACGAAGGCGTGGGTGAAGTTCGCGTTCATCGTGTGAATCATGCTCCCGGTAATGCGCAGGAACATGGTGTTCCTCCTCAGTCGCCGCAACACCAGTACCAGCCGCCTTATGCGTCTGCTCAGCCGCGTCAGCCTGCGCAGCAGCCTGCACAAGCGCCGGTACCGCCGCCGCATGTTCAGCAGCAGCCTGTACAACCGCAGCAGCCGGTGCAACATCAGCCTGTTCAGCAGCCACCTGTGCAGCAACCTGTTGCCCCGCAGGTTCAGCAACCTGCTCAGCAAGCACCGCAACCTGCGCCGCAGACCTTCCAGCCAGCAGAGCCTGTTGTTGAACATCAACCGCAGCCCGAGCCGGTAGTAGAAGAAGCGCCTGTTGCTGAAAAACCGCAGCGTAAAGAAGCGGTCATCATTATGAACGTTGCGGCTCATCATGGTAGCGAGCTCAACGGGGAAGTGCTGCTCAACAGCATTCAGCAGGCCGGTTTCAAATTTGGCGATATGAATATTTTCCATCGTCATTTGAGCCCGGATGGCAGCGGTCCGTCGCTGTTCAGCCTCGCTAATATGGTTAATCCGGGAACGTTTGACCCAGAAATGACGGGCGACTTCAGCACCCCTGGTGTGACTATTTTTATGCAGGTTCCGTCCTACGGGGACGAGCTGCAAAACTTTAAGCTGATGCTGCAGTCCGCACAGCACATTGCCGATGAAGTGGGTGGTGTGGTGCTCGACGATCAACGTCGCATGATGACGCCGCAGAAACTGCGCGAGTATCAGGACCGCATCCGCGAAGTTAAAGAATCTCGCGCCTGATTTTACTCTGGCGTGACATTTCCTTTCTAAACCCCCGCCTGTCGGGGGTTTTTTATCATTGATGGTGCGATATGGAATCAATCGAACAACAACTGACAGAACTGCGAACCACGCTTCGCCATCATGAGTATCTCTACCATGTGATGGACGCGCCGGAAATTCCCGATGCGGAATACGATCGCCTGATGCGCGAACTGCGCGAGCTGGAAGCGCAGCATCCGGACCTTGTTACCCCCGACTCGCCAACCCAACGCGTTGGCGCCGCGCCGTTAACCGCGTTCAGCCAGATTCGTCATGAAGTGCCGATGCTGTCGCTGGATAACGTGTTTGATGAAGAGAGTTTTCTCGCCTTCAACAAGCGCGTGCAGGATAGGTTAAAGAGTACCGATAAACTGACCTGGTGCTGTGAACTGAAACTGGACGGCCTGGCAGTCAGTATCCTGTATGAAAACGGTGTGCTGGTCAGCGCCGCAACGCGTGGTGATGGCACCACGGGTGAAGATATTACCTCTAACGTGCGCACCATTCGCGCAATCCCGTTAAAACTGCGTGGCGAAAACATCCCTTCACGTCTGGAAGTGCGCGGTGAAGTGTTCCTGCCGCAGGCCGGATTTGAAAAAATTAACGAAGAGGCCCGCCGCACTGGCAACAAAGTGTTTGCTAACCCGCGTAACGCAGCGGCCGGTTCATTGCGCCAGCTCGATCCGCGTATCACAGCGAAGCGACCGCTTACTTTCTTCTGCTATGGCGTTGGTGTGTTGGAAGGCGGCGTGCTGCCAGATACCCACCTGGGCCGCCTGCTGCAATTTAAAGAGTGGGGCCTGCCGGTAAGCGACAGAGTGGCGCTTTGCGACTCCCCGGAGGAAGTACTTGCTTACTATCACAAGGTTGAAGAAGACCGACCAACGCTGGGATTTGATATCGATGGCGTGGTGATCAAAGTCAACTCTATGGCGTTGCAGGAGCAACTGGGCTTTGTTGCCCGCGCGCCGCGCTGGGCTGTGGCCTTTAAGTTCCCGGCGCAGGAGCAGATGACTTTCGTACGCGACGTTGAGTTTCAGGTTGGACGTACCGGGGCGATTACGCCCGTCGCCCGCCTTGAGCCGGTCCAGGTTGCCGGGGTGCTGGTCAGTAACGCAACGCTGCATAACGCTGATGAAATCGAGCGTCTGGGGTTGCGTATTGGCGATAAAGTCGTCATTCGCCGTGCGGGCGATGTCATCCCGCAGGTGGTGAACGTCGTGCTTTCTGAACGCCCGGACGATACCCGCGAAATTGTGTTTCCAGCGCATTGTCCGGTTTGTAACTCTGATGTTGAACGTGTGGAAGGCGAAGCGGTCACTCGCTGCACCGGCGGTTTAATCTGTGGGGCACAGCGTAAGGAATCGCTGAAACACTTTGTTTCCCGCCGCGCGCTCGATGTTGACGGTATGGGCGACAAAATTATCGATCAACTGGTCGAGAAAGAGTATGTCCACACGCCGGCGGATCTTTTCACCCTGACCGCCGGTAAACTGACGGGGCTTGATCGTATGGGGCCGAAGTCGGCGCAAAACGTGGTCAATGCGCTGGAAAAAGCGAAAGAAACCACGTTTGCCCGTTTCCTCTATGCGCTAGGCATTCGTGAAGTCGGCGAAGCCACGGCTGCAGGTCTGGCGGCGTATTTTGGCACGCTCGACGCGCTGGAAGCCGCTTCTATTGAAGAGCTGCAAAAAGTGCCGGATGTCGGCATTGTGGTGGCGACGCACGTGTTTAATTTCTTCGCCGAAGAGAGCAACCGCGAGGTAATTGTTCAACTGCTGGCGCAGGGGATCCACTGGCCAGCGCCGGTGGTCATTAACGCTGAAGAAATCGACAGCCCCTTCGCAGGTAAAACGGTGGTGCTGACCGGGAGCCTGAGCCTGATGTCGCGCGATGACGCCAAAGCGAGACTGACCGAGTTAGGTGCAAAAGTGGCCGGTAGCGTGTCGAAGAAAACCGATCTGGTGATTGCCGGTGAAGCGGCGGGTTCGAAACTGGCAAAAGCACAGGAACTGGGTATTGCCGTGATCGATGAAGCTGAAATGATCCGCTTATTGGGTGCCTGAGATGGAAAAACAGCAGCTGGTTGACATCGCCAATACTGTGATGCCCTTTGGCAAATATAAAGGGCGTCGGTTGATTGATGTCCCGGAAGAGTATCTGCTGTGGTTTGCCCGTAAGGATGAATTCCCGCCGGGCAAGCTTGGCGAGCTGATGCAAATCACGCTGCTGATTAAAACTGAGGGGCTGACGCAACTGGTGCAGCCCCTGAAACGTCCTCTTTAAGCCTTCGCGGCGCGGCTTTTCTGTTGCGCCTGCAATGCGTCCGTCTGTTGCTTGTAGCGACGCGCCAGCACGGCGCACACCATTAGCTGTATTTGATGGAAGATCATCAACGGCAGCACCATCATCCCAATCACCGAAGTTGGGAACAAAATATTGGCCATTGGGATCCCGTTCGCCAGGCTCTTTTTCGAACCGCAGAACACAATGGTGATTTCATCAGCTTTGTTAAAGCCGCATTTGCGCGCAACAAAGACATTTATGCCAATCACGATTGCCAGCAGTATGATGCTGACCACCACGATAAACAGCAGTGAACCCACCCCCACTTTGTGCCAGATCCCGTTAACGACGGCTTCACTGAAGGCGGAGTACACCACCAGCAAAATAGAGGATTGATCCGTTTTCGCGATCCATTTTTTATGTCGAGAAACCCAGTTTCCAATCCACGGACGTGAAAGGTGGCCCAGTACGAACGGCAGTAGCAGCTGCAACATGATTTTTCCCACCTGCTCCAGGCTACCTTCTGCGCCGTGCATATTCATCACCAGCCCTACCAGCAGCGGCGAGAGAAAAATACCCAGCAGACTGGAGGCCGAAGCAGAACAAACGGCGGCGGCAACGTTACCGCCCGCCAGCGACGTAAAAGCGATGGCTGACTGCACAGTGGCAGGCAAAATACACAGGTACAGGAAACCGGTGTACAGCATCGGGTCAACGTTGACCGGCGCCCACCAGGTGAACAGAACGCCCAGAACCGGGAAGACAACAAACGTGCTGCACATCACCCACAGATGCAAACGCCAGTGGCTACCACCGGCAATAATGGCTTCACGCGAGAGTTTCGCTCCGTGCATAAAAAACAGCAGGGCAATGGCGGCGGTGGTTAAGCCTTCAAAGAAAGGCACAAAACCACCTTCGGCCGGGAAAAAGGACGCCAGCAAAACAACGGTAATCAGCGTTATCGTGAACGGATCAAGAATACGAAAAAGTTTCATAAAGACTCCTGAAATTCGGTAGTAACATTTTGCTTTTTTCCGTTTGAGAAATAAAATTGATTTATTGCATCCATATATGAATCGAATAGATGAATTACTCTCTGCGTCAGTTGCGTATCTTTGTCACCGTCGCTCAAGCCAAAAGCTTTAGCCGGGCGGGGGATATCATCGGCTTAAGCCAGTCGGCGGTCAGCCATAGTGTAAAAGAGCTGGAAGGGCAGACGGGTGTGCGGTTATTGGACAGAACGACGCGGGAAGTGGTACTGACGGAGGCCGGACACCAGTTGGCGGCGCGGCTGGAACGTATTCTGGATGAATTGCATAGCACGCTGCGCGAAGCCGGACAGGTAGGAACGCAGTTAACCGGCACGGTGCGGGTTGCCGCCAGCCAGACGATCTCTGCTCATCTTATTCCGCAGTGTATTGCCCAGAGTAATCAGCTTTATCCGGCTATCGATTTTGTGCTGCACGACCGGCCACAGCAGTGGGTGCTGGAGAGTATTCGCCAGGGAGAAGTGGATTTTGGCATTGTGATTGATCCCGGCGCAGTCACCGATTTGCAGTGTGAAGCCGTGCTGTCCGAACCGTTCCTGCTGCTGTGTCGCCAGGATCATCCGTTAGCCCAACGAGAGTGGGTGAACTGGCAGGATTTGTATCACGAACGCCTGGTGCTACAGGATTATGCTTCCGGTAGTCGACCGCTGATCGACGCTGCGCTGGCCCATTTTTCCATTGATGCCAATATCGTTCAGGAGATAGGCCATCCCGCCACGCTGTTTCCGATGGTTGAGGCGGGGATTGGCATCAGCGTGCTGCCCGCGCTGGCGCTCCCCTTACCGCAGGGCAGCCACTTGCAGGTTAAGCGCCTGACGCCGGTTGTTGAACGGCAACTGATGCTGGCCCGACGTAAAAACCGCTCTTTATCAACCGCTGCTCAGGCGCTGTGGGATGTGGTGCGTATGCAGGCCAGTGAATTAACCGCAGCCCGCGCCCGCGATCCGTTGTATCAGTTATAACGCTCACGCTGATGGTTATCAGAGGGGAAATGGTTCTTCTCTGCATAGCAAAAAGGCGCCTTTAGGGCGCCTTTTTACATTGGTGGGTCGTGCAGGATGACTCGCTTCGCTCGCCCTTCGGGCC
>NZ_JAOWDG010000012.1:0-444 GCF_030334745.1 Citrobacter sp. Cb080
ATTGAATCTACAGCGGCGTACTTCGCAAAACTGTCCGACTGAGGTACGCCTTTATCCGTGACAACGCCCGTTGCTGGCCTGTTCGCCTGCTCTGTCGGGTGCTGGATGTTCATCCCAGTGGCTTTTACGCATGGCTTCAGCAGCCGCATTCACAACGCCATCGGGCAGACCTGAGACTGACAAGACAGATTAAACAGTTCTGGCTGGAATCGGGATGCGTCTATGGTTATCGCAAGATCCATCTGGATCTGCGGGACAGCGGGCAACAGTGCGGAGTCAACAGAGTCTGGCGACTGATGAAACGTGTCGGGATAAAGGCTCAGGTCGGATACCGGAGCCCGTGGGCACGTAAAGGCGAGGCCAGTATCGTGTCGCCCAACAGGCTCCAGCGACAGTTCAATCCGGATGCTCCGGATGAGCGTTGGGTAACCGACATAACCTATA
>NZ_JAOWDG010000013.1:0-219 GCF_030334745.1 Citrobacter sp. Cb080
AGGTCGGGTGTGTAAGCGTAGCGATACGTTGAGCTAACCGATACTAATGAACCGTGAGGCTTAACCTTACAACGCCGAAGGTGTTTTGGCGAAAGAGACATCGAAATTCAGCTTGATTACAGATTACATCGACAGACCTGAGAGGTGTGTTGATAAACAGAATTTGCCTGGCGGCTGTAGCGCGGTGGTCCCACCTGACCCCATGCCGAACTCAGAAGT
>NZ_JAOWDG010000014.1:0-208 GCF_030334745.1 Citrobacter sp. Cb080
ATCCTGCACGACCCACCAATGTAAAAAGGCGCCCTAAAGGCGCCTTTTTGCTATCTGCAATTTATAAGATTCGAACCTGCAGCAGGTCGAGTCGAACGCAGTGAGACAACGGAGCCGTTTACGGCGACGGCCCGAAGGGCGAGCGAAGCGAGTCATCCTGCACGACCCACCAATGTAAAAAGGCGCCCTAAAGGCGCCTTTTTGCTAT
>NZ_JAOWDG010000015.1:0-499 GCF_030334745.1 Citrobacter sp. Cb080
TAGGGGAACCTGCGGTTGGATCACCTCCTTACCTTAAAGAAACGTTCTTTGTAGTGCTCACACAGATTGTCTGATGAAAATTAGCAGTAAGAAAATCTCTGCAGGCTTGTAGCTCAGGTGGTTAGAGCGCACCCCTGATAAGGGTGAGGTCGGTGGTTCAAGTCCACTCAGGCCTACCAAATTTCTGCTGATGCTGCGTTGCGGCGACGCTCACATACTTCAGTATGCTTCGCGTCACCACGCCTTGCCTCAACAGAAATTAAGGTTAAACGAGATTTAACTACGATGGGGCTATAGCTCAGCTGGGAGAGCGCCTGCTTTGCACGCAGGAGGTCTGCGGTTCGATCCCGCATAGCTCCACCATTCCTTACTGCAAAAACACAAGAAAACTTCAGAGTGTACCTGAAAAGGTTCACTGCGAAGTTTTGCTCTTTAAAAATCTGGATCAAGCTGAAAATTGAAACGACACACTGTTTCATTTCTCCGTAAACAAGAAATG
>NZ_JAOWDG010000016.1:0-219 GCF_030334745.1 Citrobacter sp. Cb080
GGTGGGTGATGACGGGATCGAACCGCCGACCCCCTCCTTGTAAGGGAGGTGCTCTCCCAGCTGAGCTAATCACCCACTTCTCAATTTCTTGTTTTACACGGCGGAGACTACATAAAGTAGTTGGTGGGTGATGACGGGTTCGAACCGCCGACCCCCTCCTTGTAAGGGAGGTGCTCTCCCAGCTGAGCTAATCACCCCCGCTGTGTGGAGTCGCATTAT
>NZ_JAOWDG010000017.1:0-345 GCF_030334745.1 Citrobacter sp. Cb080
TAGGGGAACCTGCGGTTGGATCACCTCCTTACCTTAAAGAAACGTTCTTTGTAGTGCTCACACAGATTGTCTGATGAAAAGTAAATAGCAAGGCGTCTTGCGATTGAGACTTCAGTGTCCCCTTCGTCTAGAGGCCCAGGACACCGCCCTTTCACGGCGGTAACAGGGGTTCGAATCCCCTAGGGGACGCCACTTGCTGGTATGTGTGAGTGAAAGTCGCCGACCGAAGTATCTCAAAACAGACTTCCGAGTCTCGTTTGAGATATTTGCTCTTTAAAAATCTGGATCAAGCTGAAAATTGAAACGACACACTGTTTCATTTCTCCGTAAACAAGAAATGAAAAG
>NZ_JAOWDG010000001.1:0-705 GCF_030334745.1 Citrobacter sp. Cb080
CCGCAACCGGCAGACGGCCAGCGAACGAGAGAACGTAATCGCGAACGAGAGAAAGACGTGCGGCGTGCTCATCACCGGCAACGGTGCGGAGCATACAAATACGGGGGGTACGGTCTGCGCGACGAACAGCGGCAAACACAAAGACAAGCTGCGGGTGTGACGGGGTGAGGGTCGTAGCCATAAGGGCAACCTCCATAGTTAGCTGGTTACAGCTACCACCGGAGTTCCTACGCTCATGGGTGGTAGCCCAGACGGGGGTAGGAATACCGGTAACTATGAGAACCGGCCAGCCCGAAAGCTGCCCCGCCTGAGCCACCATTACGCGATACCCACAATGGCGAAAAGGCCACTGTGTATTGAATGGGTGCATCAAGGCACAGACACAAAAAAAGACGCAAGGCGCGTCCGGTGTCGCCATAGTTAAACACGGGTTCCTACGCCCGGCTGCCGATTTTGCGACAGCGGGAAAACTATACCTGGAAACGGCGAAAAGAAGCAAGCCAGAAAAAGAGGTTGTTTGCTGAATGGTCATCATCATGCGTCATAACCCCGGTTACGTTCGGCAATGCGATCCGCCATCCATGCAGTGATTTCAGACTGCGCCCACGCCACGTTTTTCCCACCAAGGGAGATTTGTTTCGGGAAGGCTTCCCGGCTGATGAGGTCGTAAATGGTCGAGCGGGACAGGCCGCACAGATGCATCAC
>NZ_JAOWDG010000018.1:0-218 GCF_030334745.1 Citrobacter sp. Cb080
GGGTGATTAGCTCAGCTGGGAGAGCACCTCCCTTACAAGGAGGGGGTCGGCGGTTCGATCCCGTCATCACCCACCACTTCGGGTCGTTAGCTCAGTTGGTAGAGCAGTTGACTTTTAATCAATTGGTCGCAGGTTCGAATCCTGCACGACCCACCAATGTAAAAAGGCGCCCTAAAGGCGCCTTTTTGCTATCTGCAATTTATAAGATTCGAACCTGC
>NZ_JAOWDG010000019.1:0-237 GCF_030334745.1 Citrobacter sp. Cb080
GGCACAGTAAATTTGGCCACCTGATTAAAGGTGATATTCTCACCTCAACACAAAACAGGTGACTTAATGAACAAGAAAACCAAACGTAGTTTCACCCCTGAGTTCAGGCTGGAATGTGCACAGCTGATTGTTGATAAGGGCTACTCATATCGACAGGCCAGTGAAGCGATGAATGTGGGTTCTACTACGCTTGAGAGCTGGGTACGCCAGCTCAGGAGAGAGCGCCAGGGGATTACG
>NZ_JAOWDG010000020.1:0-1550 GCF_030334745.1 Citrobacter sp. Cb080
TTGGTTTGAAAGAAGCGGCGAAGCGGGCAGTAGGAACCGGCGCGGGTCAAATCCCTGACATGTCAGCATTCGAATATGTGGGAAATGCTTCCGCCGGTTATGTGAAACTGCCGAACGGCTTTAAATTGCAGTGGCTGGAAACGGGAAAAGTACCGGCAGGCACTACCGGGGTGGGGTACTGGGCTTACCCGTTATCTGTTTGTTTATTTGCTATCGCCGTCCCCGTTGCTGTTACCCCGAATACGACAGCGGGAAACGTTGTGGCCGGGGCATTTTCAAACGCAGCGGTAGAGCTGCATAACTGGGGGCAGATTTCTGCATCTGCACGCATTATAGGGATTGGACGATGAGCGGATTTTTTTATTCAGCAACCACAAACGGCGCGTACCCGCAAAGTGACATTGAACTTTATAAAGCTACAGGCACCTGGCCGGACGATGCGGTTTTAATGTCTGCGGAAGTGTTCAGCGAATTTTTTAGCGAACTACCCCCGGCAGGAAAAATACGCATCGCCGGGCCTGATGGTTTACCTGCCTGGGCTGACATACCAAAACCCTCGAAAGCGGAATTAATTAGTCAGGCAGAACAGCAAAAACAGCGCCGCATAGACGATGCTATGCAGTCAATTAGCGTTATACAGTTGAAACTTCGGGCGGGAAGAAAACTTACACCCGACGAGACGATTAATTTAAATCTGACGCTGGATTATATTGAGGCGGTGGAAGCGACAGACACCTCCACCGCGCCGGATATAAACTGGCCCGCTATTCCGGCTTAACAGGCCAGCTAATGTTGGGCGCTGTTGTGGTATCAACCCGCATCAATAACACCCGGTATTTTTTCCATTCAGACAACGCGGCGGTTTCTTCTACCGTCGCTATCCCTGCATCAACGGCATCCTGCCGCCACGCAATTTCATGGTCAGCCCTTTGGCGCAGAACAATTCGATGAGCCTCTGCTGTAATGATTAGTTGCTCTTTTGTTGGTGGCGCCGGCTCGATTAGGGTTACAAGTCCGTCACTGCTTACTGAAAATGTGGAGCCGGGGGCGCGGCCCATTGCTTTTCTGTACTCACCCTCTGATACGTCTATCGCGTCAGCAGGTATTGACTCATATTTCAGCTCTGGCGGGTAAAATAAACCATCATGAAACTTATAAACATTTTTCATCTTCATCCCCTCAATAACCAATCGCAAGCCAGAAACAATTTTCGTTTACACCGCCAGGTGCATAGTTCTGAATTCTAATTTGTTGAGTCCCTTCTGGACCGACATTCATTGGTGCATTTGACCCTGGAGCGCCGCGCCCCCCAGTGGCCCATAGTATTCCGGTGGGAAAAGCAATATTCAGGTTATAGGCAGCATTGCTTCCCGGAGCGGTCGAACGCACACCCCACTGAATTATCAGAGACTGGGCACCACCACCGCTGCCAATAGTTGGTATCCGAACATATCCGTTTCCGATCATTAAACTTCTAAATGACGACATATCTGGAATGCCATCAATTATCCCTGCATCAACATTCCGTTTTGCCGCTGTTCCCAAACCAA
>NZ_JAOWDG010000021.1:0-174576 GCF_030334745.1 Citrobacter sp. Cb080
CCATGCGAGAGTAGGGAACTGCCAGGCATCAAATAAGTGAAGAAGCCCATCCTGCCGGATGGGCTTTTTTGCGTCTGCAGAGAATGAAACTGCCGGATGCAGCGTACCATTTTATCCAGCCCATAAAAGCCCACTCTATTTCAAACCGATTTTTCTCTTTCTCGAACATATCTGAATCCTTTCTCTGCTAATGAAAACCGTGATCTTTCTCTCATAATAAATTATAACAATTATATAACATTTATTTCACCAAAAAAGACACAACCACCATTGATAAATTAATGCAATCGTTGGCAGGGGTACAATTCTAATGGCTGATAGCAGTGTAACTGAGAACGGGGCGCTGGCAGACGGCGATACTCGGCGTCGTATATGGGCGATTGTCGGAGCATCATCAGGGAATCTGGTCGAATGGTTTGATTTCTATATCTATTCTTTCTGCTCTCTCTATTTTGCTCATATCTTTTTTCCATCAGGAAACACCACCACGCAACTCTTACAAACAGCCGGAGTTTTTGCTGCAGGCTTTCTGATGCGACCGATTGGCGGCTGGCTGTTTGGTCGCATCGCGGATAAGCACGGGCGTAAAAAGTCGATGCTGCTGTCAGTTTGTATGATGTGTATGGGATCGCTGGTGATCGCTTGTCTTCCGGGATATGAAACCATCGGTACCTGGGCTCCTGCTCTATTGCTGCTGGCTAGGTTATTTCAGGGGCTGTCTGTCGGTGGTGAATACGGGACCAGCGCTACCTATATGAGTGAAGTAGCCGTTGAAGGGAAGAAAGGTTTTTATGCTTCCTTCCAGTACGTGACGTTAATCGGCGGGCAGTTACTGGCACTGCTGGTTGTGGTCATATTACAGCAAACGTTAGAAGACTCAGCGCTAAGATCGTGGGGTTGGCGTATTCCATTTGCGTTGGGCGCCGTACTGGCTATTGTTGCGTTATGGCTGCGTCGACAGTTGGATGAAACCTCGAAACAGGACGTTCGCGCGCTGAAAGAAGCTGGCTCTCTGAAAGGTCTGTGGCGTAATCGCAAAGCCTTCATCATGGTGCTTGGCTTTACCGCTGCTGGCTCGCTGTGTTTTTACACGTTCACAACTTACATGCAGAAGTACCTGGTTAACACTGCCGGTATGCATGCCAACGTAGCCAGTGGGATTATGACGGCGGCACTGTGTGTGTTTATGCTGGTGCAACCGTTGTTCGGTGCCTTGTCAGATAAAATTGGCCGACGTACTTCAATGCTGTGTTTTGGCGCGTTGGCCGCGATTTTCACCGTCCCCATTCTGACAGCGTTGCAAAGCGTGACGTCTCCGTATATGGCGTTTGCTCTGGTGATGTGTGCCTTGCTAATTGTGAGTTTCTATACGTCAATCAGCGGTATTCTGAAGGCCGAGATGTTCCCGGCACAGGTGCGCGCTCTGGGGGTTGGATTATCTTATGCGGTGGCCAATGCTCTGTTTGGTGGCTCAGCCGAATATGTTGCGTTATCCCTGAAGTCTGTCGGTATGGAAACAACATTCTTCTGGTACGTTACAGCACTGGCAATAGTCGCATTTTTGGTATCGCTGATGCTGCATGGGAAGGGGAAAGGTCTGCGCCTCTAGTGATGTGCCAGTTGCCAGACCGCATAGCCGGTAGACGCACCTGCAACATCCCAGGCGAAGTCTTTCCAGCTCCAGCCGCTCCCAGCGGGACGGCTGTCCCATAACTCTTTTGATGCGCCCAGGCTGACAGAGAACATCAGGCCGATAGCCGCGCTGCGATCGCGGCTGTTGCCCTGATGTTGAGCATATTCGTTTCCAGCTGCGGAGAGCATAGCGGAGGCGATAAAGTGTTGAGCCTTGTCTTGTCCGCTCCAGCGGTCGTTTGCCATGTGGCTGCAGCCAGAAATGGCCAGGATACTGAAAAGAATAAACAAGCGCACCGTTGCCTCCATAGGAAAAACCCCGTCACTTGACGGGGTCTTGGTTACAGAATACGGCTAATTAATCTGTCGATACGGATACGGCGTAGTCGACGGATGAGCTTACGCACTTTGACTGGATAGTCGGCAATGCTTTGCAGGTCGCGATAGTGCTTAACGACGGTGGTATGCGTGCGAATAAGCTCCAGCTCTTTATCGCGCTGGGGAGTCAGCTCTTGCTTCGGATCGTGGATAAGGATGGCGTTTTCCAGATCCAGACGCCAGGCGCGAGGGTTAAGGTTGTTGCCGGTGAGCAGCATCCATTTATCATCAACCCACATGCCTTTCAGATGATAGGTGTTGTCATCATCTTTCCATAAGCGCACGACCAGTTGGTCGGTATTCACGTAATATTGCAGTCTGCTCAGGAAACGGCGCAGGTTAATTTCATACAGGTAGGGCAGCGCGCCGATGATTTTAAATGGCTCATCTTCTGGAATGAAAAAGTCGTTGGCGGTTTTATCACCGACAATGATCTCGACCTTTTTGCCTTCACGCAGCAGCTGAATGATATTGCGCACCAGTATAGCGGGCAGGTTGAAATAAGGGGTACAGATTGTGAGCTTGTGCTCCGCGCAGGGCATAAGGTGGAAAATGGTCTTATTTAACAGACTGGATTTTCCAAGGCCTACCAGAGGCGTTACCGAGAGCTGTTCATTATCCGCATCACCCTGAAAATGGAATGACGCATCGCGCAGTTCCTGACGGTAAAGGCGGATGTCGTTTTTAATTTCCGGGCTTTTAGGGCGATTAATATCATCAAGACGATTAACGCCGCGACCGTTCATCAGGTTCTGCGTGACCCAATCGAACATGATATCGGCCATTTGCGCGTTGCGAATCAACTGATAACGGTCATAGCGATATTTATCATGCTGATGCAGATAAACATCATTCAGGCTGGCCCCGCTGTACAGGACGCTGTCATCGATGATAAAGCCTTTAAAATGCAGGACGCCAAGCGCTTCTCGGGTGTTAATCGGAACACCGTAGACAGGAATATCAATACCTGGGTTTTCTTGTGCCATTCGGCAATACCAGTCAGCGTTGGTATTCGATGCCGCAGCACCAATACGTCCGCGCTGGGCTCGGTGCCAGTCGACAAGCACCCGGACATCCAGTTCAGGACGCTGCCGTTTTGCCGCATAGAGCGCGTCGAGTATGCCTTTGCCACCGTCATCCTGTTCCAGGTACAGCGCAATAATGCAGATCCGTCGCGTCGCGCTGGCTATTTTTTCCAGCAGAGTCTCCCTGAAATTAGCGGGAGCATAAAAGAAATCTACATCATCAACTGACTGAGAAATCTTGGGTAGTTGGGCAAGGTGTTGTTGATGTTTATTACGCTTAAATTTTGACAACATCACAGTGCATTTCTTCTCTGTTCATTGAAGGGTCCTCTGTGCTATGCAGACGACATAAGCGGGTAATGATACCACCAGTACCTATTAATGTGGTCAACATTTCCAGTACCTTACTCACGATTCCTCAAATTGGGCCAGATTAAGCGTTAGCCCAACAATTCCCTCTTCGAGTTGGACGTCAACAGCGAACCCGAGTTTCCGGGCCAGGGCGACCATCCCACGATTGTTTGGCATCGTAATACCATTCAAACGTCTAAGTCCGTGATCTCGGGTATATGCAATTAATTTTTCCATCAACCGGCGACCCAGTCCAAGCCCTTTGAGATCTGAACGAACCAGCACGGCGAACTCGGCGTCAATGTTATCAGGATCCGAGATTGCTCGCGTTACGCCGAGGATCTCTTGCTGATTGTTTTTACAGCGTACCGCAACAAAGGCCATTTCCCGATCGTAGTCGATCTGCGTCATATTGGCTAAATCTTCGTGGGTAAATTCGTTGATCTCACTGAAATAGCGATAATAAAGATCTTCTTTTGTTACCTGAGAAATGAACTGCTGCAGATGAGGTTCATCCTCGGGCAAAATAGGGCGGAACAAGCAACGCTCGCCGTTCTTCAACTCCACCCATTCTTCAAGCTGATGGGGGTAGGGACGTATAGCCAGTCTGCTTTCGTTATCGCCCGTGAAAAGGGCAATGTCCAGCGTGACATCCAGCGCGGTAAATTCACCGGCGGAGGCCAACAGCGGATGAATATCCAGACGCTGAATTTCCGGGCAATCGACGATCAGATTGGAGACCTGCACCAGAAGCTGACTTAACCCGTCGATATCCAATGGGCGTAATGCGCTGCGAGCGCGGATCTTTTTATTTTTGATCCCCTGGATCACCAGATAACGCGCCAGATTCATGTTCAATGGCGGCAACGCCACCACGGCCTGCTCTTCTGGTCGCCACTCAACTCCGCCTTCACCAAGCATAATCAACGGGCCAAATACCGGGTCATGTTCAACGACGACGCGCAGCTCCTGAGCGCCAGCGCGATTCGCCATACTTTGTACTAATAAACCGTGAATGCGCGCCTGCGGCCAGGCCATTTTTACCCGATCAAAAATCGCATTGGCTGCCTGCTGCACCTCTGTTGCTGTCCGCAGGTAGAGCATTACCCCCTGAACTTCTGATTTATGCGGGATATCAGGAGAACGCAGCTTTAGCGCCACCGGGTAACCGATTTGCTCCGCGATGTGTACGGCTTCAGCGCTGTCGCTGGCGATCCACGTCGGCAGCGTGTGTAAGCCATAGGCTTGTAAAATCGGCTGCACTTCATGGGTATCCAGCGACGTTGCTCCTTCAGCAATCGCCTGCTGTAACAGATTATGCGCCTCGGCGGTGTTGGTGGTCAGGTAGTCGGGCAGCGCAGGGGTTTCCCGCAGTTGCTTCTGGTTACGCCGGTACTCCACCATATGCATAAACGCGGTGATGGTGCCTTCTGGCGTGCGGTAGGTAGGTAATCCGGCTTCGCTAAACAGTCTACGGGCTTCCTGAGAGGAAAACTCTCCGCACCAGTTGGTCAGCAACGAGACAAACTTACCGCGGGGATGACGTTTTACCGCTTCGATTAACGCTTGTGCGCTTTCTGTTCCCGGGGCGGCTGCGCTGGGTGAGTGAATCACCATCAGTGCGTCGAAATCCTGGCTGGCGAGCAGGATATCCAGCGTCTTAACGTAGTGTTCGCTGCTGGCGTCGTCACGCAGATCCAGCGGGTTGGCGATATCAATATGTTCAGGTAACGCATCGCGTAATTTCTGGCAGGTATCTTCACTCAATGTCGCCAACTTACCATTTTTTGACCACAGCTCATCTAATGCCAGTGCGGCAGGCGCGGCCCCATTGCTGATGATCATCAGCCTGTCGCCGCGCAGTGGACGCATGTGGCTCAGGGTTTCTACCGCAGAGAACAGCTCGTGAGTGTCTTGTACGCGTAATAAACCGGCGCGCTGGATAGCCGCGTCCCACGCAGGGTCCATCCCTGCACTGGTATGCAGTAAACGCTGCGCCGCCGGACTACGACCACTCTTAATCACCAGAATGGGTTTATTGCGCGAGGCGCTACGGGCGGCGGAGACAAAGCGCCGGGCATCACTTAAATGTTCGAGATAAAGTAATATCGCGCTGGTTTTACTGTCGCGCGCCAGGTAATCCAGCAGTTCATCAACGTCGATATCAAGGCTGTCGCCCAGCGCGATAAACCAGGAAAAACCCATGTCGCGCTGCTGCGCCCAGTCCAGAATGGTGTTGGAAATCGCCGCTGACTGGGAAATAAATGCCAACTTACCGCGCTTGATGGGGACGGGGGAAAAGCTGGCGTTAAGCCCCTGCCAGGGCGCGAGAAGTCCCAGGCTATTGGGGCCTAGCAGACGTATGTTGTAGCGTGCGGCGCAGGCCAACAATTCCAGGTGCTGCGATGCGGGAGCTGAAAGAATAATGCAGGTTTTACAGCCTTTCTCGCCAAGCGCTTCGAGTAATGCCAGGTTGCGGCTGGCATTGGTGCACAACACGGCAAGGTCTGGGCTAAAAGGCAGGCTGTTGATATTGGGCCAGGCCAGGACGCCCAACACTGCTTTCCATGCTGGCGTCACTGGTAAAACAGGTCCATTGAAACCGCCGGCAAGCAGGTTACGCATCATCAGGTAACCTGCGCGATTAGGCTTCATTGACGCCCCAATCACCGCAATGGATTTCGGTCGCAGTAGTGCTTCCAGACCACGCTGACTCATATCGGCTTCCTTAATGACACCAGTGACCGAATGATTTTAAACGCTTTCTGGCGAGTCTGCTGTGACGCTTCCCTGATGTTGAGTTTTTCCTGCCAGGTAGCGGGTTTTAAAGCGAGTAAAATGATCGCTCAACCCCTCCGCAGCTTGCGTATCGCCCGCCAGATCCAACAACGCGATGGCCACTTCGGCAGTACAGTATTGCCCTTCGGCGTGAATGCCACGCAGGTGGTAAGCGGAAAGTCGCGATAAATCAACAGAGATCACCGGCAGGTTATCAAGGTACGGGCTTTTACGGAACATTTTACGTGCTTCAGGCCAGGTACCATCAAGCATGATAAACAACGGCGGTTTACCGGCTGGTGGAGCGAAAATCACTTCACGCTCTTCGCCCGCATAGGATGCCGGGAATACAACCATCGGCTGGTAATCCGGATTTTTCACCAGTTCGAGCAGCGCCTGCGGCGGTTCGGTGCGTGACCACTGAAACGCCGTGGTATCGGGCAAAATATCGGCAATCAAACGTCCCGTGTTGCTGGGCTTCATCGGCTCGGTATCAAACATCACCAGACAAAAGCGGCTTTTGGCCTCAGACGGCACCAGCGTTGCGCACAAGCAGAGCTTCAGTGGCAACAGGCAGCGCTGACAGCGGCGAATGCGATTACCTCGGGCAAGGAAAGGGCGCGTGGCGCGCGCGAGGCGCTCAGCGCGTAACTGAAGAACAGCGTTATCGGTCATGGGAGAACACGTTGAAAAACGCTATTGTCGCAGAGGTGAAAACGGGGCACAAGATGCGCCCCGTAGAGATTATAATGATTCGTTAAGCCAGCTATCAAACGGGGCTTTAGGTACGGCGCCATTAAGCATGTCGACGATTTCACCTTTTCTGAAGATCATAATGGTCGGGATGCTGCGGATACCGAAACGGGCGCTGAGTTCTCGCTCGGCTTCTGTATTCACTTTAACAAAACGCACTTTACCGCTACGCTCTTCCGCGACATCTTCAAAAATCGGGGCGAAGTTACGGCATGGACCACACCAGGGGGCCCAAAAATCAACCACCACCGGGAGATCGTCTTTTAACAGTTTATCCAGTGTATCACCGGTCGCATTGATCACCTCCCCATCAAACAGGTCGTGACCACAGCGTCCGCATTTAGCCGCTTCCTGGACACGATCGTCGGGGATGCGGTTGATAGCCTGGCAGCTGGTACAAACGGTATTCATAACTAACCTCTGGATGAGTGGAGTGGACTTCACGGCAGTAACGCCAGTATGTTTCTATTATGTTACATATTATCGGGGAGTCTGTTCTAAACAACAATGCGTTTTATTCAATGAGTACAATAGTCCTTAGCTTTTAAATGAAATAATGGCTAACGACGTGCACATCGGGTAATCTTCGCGCTTCGCGCAGAGCAGGTGGAGAAAAACATGAGCGACGAACTGAAGAATAAAAACGGCAAGGTCAAAGTGATGTACGTCCGCAGTGACGATGACTCGGACAAACGCACCCAAAATCCACGTACTGGTAAAGGCGGCGGTCGCCCCGGTACTTCCCGAGCCGAAGGCGGTCGTCGCCCTGCCCGTGATGACAGAAAGGGTCCGAACAGCGAACGTGGTCGTGAACGTGGTCGTGGCCGCGATGTAGAACGCGACCGTGGACGTGAAGATTCACCATGGCGTACCGTGTCCCGCGCACCGAATGATGATGCAGCAGACAAAGCCGATCACGGTGGTATCAGCGGCAAAAGCTTTATCGATCCTGAAGTATTACGTCGTCAGCGCGCGGAAGAAACCCGCGTTTACGGTGAGAATGCCTGTCAGGCTCTGTTCCAGAGTCGTCCGGACGCTATTGTTCGCGCCTGGTTTGTTCAGAGCGTAACCCCGCGCTTTAAAGAAGCATTACGCTGGATGGCGGCGAACCGCAAAGCCTACCACGTGGTTGACGAAGCCGAGCTGGCGAAAGCCTCCGGCACTGAACACCATGGCGGCGTCTGTTTCCTGATCAAGAAACGTAACGGTACCACTGTTAAGCAGTGGGTTGGTCAGGCCGGGGCGCAGGATTGCGTGCTGGCCCTGGAAGACATTGCTAACCCGCACAACCTGGGCGGCATGATGCGTAGCTGCGCGCACTTCGGTGTGAAAGGCGTAGTGGTACAGGATGCGGTGCTGTTGGAATCAGGTGCGGCTATCCGCACTGCTGAAGGCGGAGCTGAGCACGTTCAGCCGATCACCGGTGACAGTATTGTCGATGTGCTGGACGACTTCCGTAAAGCGGGTTACACGGTAGTGATGACCTCAAGCGTGAAAGGCAAGCCGCTGTTTACTACCACGTTGCCGGAAAAAATGGTGCTGGTATTAGGGCGTGAGCGCGAGGCTCTGCCAGAAGCAGCATGCTCAGCCGACGACCTGTGCGTGGCGATAGACGGTACGGGCAACGTAGAAACGCTCAACGTTTCTGTTGCGACCGGCGTGCTGCTCGCGGAGTGGTGGCGTCAGAACAAAGCCTGATAATAAAAATGCCAGCGATTCGCTGGCATTTTTTTACTCGCTTTCTGCGGGTAATACCGGCGTCCAGTCAATCGGCTTTTCACCTCGTTGTTCCAGCCACTCATTAGCCAGTACAAAGTGATTGCAGCCAAAGAAACCGCGATGCGCAGAGAGCGGTGATGGGTGCGGCGCTTTCAATACATGGTGACGCTGCGCATCAATAATCGCACCTTTCTTTTGTGCGTGTGAACCCCAGAGCAGGAATACCACGCCTTCCCGATGTTGGTTAATCAGGCTGATGACTTTATCGGTAAATGTTTCCCATCCCAGACTGGCGTGCGAATGTGCCTGCCCGGCACGGACGGTAAGCACGGTGTTGAGTAACAGCACACCCTGGCGTGCCCAGCTTTCCAGATATCCGTGCGTTGGGCGTGTGAAGCCAGGAATCGTTGCTTCCAGCTCTTTGTACATGTTCAGCAACGAGGGCGGGGTGGCAATACCGGGGCGGACAGAAAACGCGAGACCGTGTGCCTGGCCCGGACCGTGGTATGGATCCTGCCCCAGGATGACGACTTTCACGTCGCCAAGTTCGGTAAAGCGAAAAGCGTTGAATACATCTTTTTGTGGCGGATAAATTGTCATACCTGACTGACGCTCGCCCGCCAAAGTATGCAGCGTGTTAACAAAATAAGGCTGCTGTTTCTCTTCTGCCAGCACATCGTGCCAGGTTAATTCGGTGGCCATCTCGCTCTCCTGCGAATTTTCAATCCCCCTAGCTTAACTGCTTCTTTCGACGTCGCAAAATTCTGTACGTTTCTCAAGGGTCTACCCCTTAAAGATAGTTGAAAATTTATGTAAAAAGTTTAGCTGCGCATGTGGCGTAAGTTGATGTAAAACAATAAAATCCACCTATCACCACTTTTCATGTGTGGTTTTTATTGATTTAAATCAAAGATTCAAGGGTGTGTGAGGGGTATATATACACTCAAGCAACAATGGTTTTACCAATTGGCCGGAAGACGGCCAACCGAGATCAAATAATTTTGCCGGGGAGGTATCAAATGATTACAGGTATCCAGATTACTAAAGCTGCAAACGACGACCTGCTGAACTCTTTCTGGCTGCTGGACAGCGAAAAAGGCGAAGCACGCTGCATCGTTGCGAAAGCAGGTTTCAATGCTGATGAAGTCGTTGCTGTCAGCAAACTGGGTGAGATCGAATACCGTGAAGTACCGGTAGACGTACAGCCGGAAGTCCGTGTGGAAGGTGGTCAGCACCTGAACGTGAACGTTCTGCGCCGCGAAACTCTGGAAGATGCGGTTAAGCATCCGGAAAAATATCCGCAGTTGACCATCCGTGTTTCTGGTTATGCCGTGCGTTTCAACTCTCTGACGCCAGAACAGCAGCGCGACGTTATTGCTCGTACCTTTACTGAGAGCCTGTAAGGCTCACGGGGAATAACCCCGTCTGGCAGAGAATCTGAAAGCGGAAGATGCCAACGTATCTTCCGCTTTTTTGTGCACAAAAAATGCCGGGCTAAACGGCCCGGCATTCGGTTTACTCTTTGTCGGACTGCTGGGTAGCAGCTCCGCTCGGCTTACGGCGTTTGCCGACATTTTTGGCGTCGCGGTGACGTTTTTTCACCCGCGGTTTCTCTTTCTCTTTCGCTTTTTGCTCGGCGCGCTTCGCCAGCACTTTCTTGGATGGCTTACCGTTAGATTTCTCACTTGGCGCGCGCGTGGTTGGACGCAGTTCGTCGATGACGCGTGCTTTCAGTGGCTCGTCAATGTAGCGGCTCGCTTTGCCGAGCAGCAGATGGTCGTGGGCTTCAACCAAAGAGATCGCAGTACCTTTACGGCCTGCACGACCGGTACGGCCAATGCGGTGCAGATAGGCATCGCCACTGCGCGGCATGTCGAAGTTAAACACGTGGCTGACGTCAGGAATATCGATCCCACGAGCGGCAACGTCGGTTGCTACCAGCACGTTCACACGACCATCGGTCAGGCGTTTGATCGCTTCATTACGTTTGTTCTGCACCATCTCGCCTTCGAGATAGCAGTTATTAATGCCCGCCTGGCGCAACCAGCCTGCCAGCTCGTGCACACGCTCGCGTTTACGTACAAAAACAATCGAGCGGGTCGCTTCCGGCTGTTTTAACAAATGGATCAGCAGGGCCGTTTTGTGCTCGATATCATCGGCACGGTAGTAAAACTGATGAATCTTCTTGCGTTCGCGGGTAGACGGATCCGCCGAAACTTCAACCGGATCCTCCAGCAGACGCTCAGCAAAATCTTTAATCGCATCGCCTTCCAGCGTGGCGGAGAACAGCATAGTTTGCTTACGCCAGCGGGTTTCTCCAGCGATATGCTCGATGTCCTGGGCAAAGCCCATGTCCAACATGCGGTCTGCTTCATCGAGGATTAGTGTCTCAACCGCATGGCAGTCAAAGTTTTCTTCTTTAATGTACTGCAGCAGACGACCGGTAGTGGCGACCACGATGTCCTGGTTTTCGCTAAAGACTTCCATGTGGTTCATGTAAGCCACGCCGCCGGTAATCGTGGCGATATCCAGATGCGTATTCTTCGCCAGTTCACGGGCGTGTTCGGCAACCTGCATCGCCAGTTCGCGCGTCGGTGTCAAAATCAAAATGCGCGGCGGGCCAGATTTCTTGCGCGGGAAGTCGAGCAGGTGCTGCAACGCTGGCAGCAAATATGCCGCCGTTTTACCGGTGCCTGTCGGCGCAGAACCGAGTACATCACGGCCATCGAGCGCAGGCGGAATGGCGGCAGCCTGAATGGCGGTCGGGCGAGTGAAACCTTTTTCCTGGAGGGCATCCAGAAGGCTTTCATCGAGTTCAAGTTCGGAAAAAGTCGTTACAGTCATGTTCTACCTCTGAGTGGGGCGCTGATTATAGACGTTACGGCTGCAATCTTCATCTGTTTGTATGGATATACCTTCTCAGGTATTGTTTTTATCCTATGTTATCGTTTTTTTTCCAGGAAGGTTGTTCTTCATGCCCCAGTCTACATCCGTACTTAGACGTAATGGATTTACTTTTAAGCAGTTTTTTGTGGCACACGATCGTTGTGCAATGAAAGTCGGAACGGACGGCATTTTATTGGGGGCCTGGGCCCCTGTTGCTGGCGTAAAGCGGATCCTGGATATTGGTACCGGGAGCGGCCTGTTGGCGCTGATGCTGGCCCAGCGCACAGATGAAAACGTCATCATTGACGCTGTGGAGCTTGATGTTGATGCCGCGCAGCAGGCGCAGGAGAACATCGCGCAATCCCCGTGGATGCATCGCGTGAACGTTCATACGGAAGATGTGCAGCAGTGGGTACCGCGCCAGACCGTGCGCTTTGATTTGATCATCAGCAACCCTCCCTATTATGAACAGGGAGTGGAATGTGCCACGCCGCAGCGCGAGCAGGCTCGCTACACCACCACGCTCGATCATCAAGTATTGCTGACGCTGGCGGCAGACAGCATTACGGAAGAAGGTTTTTTCTGTGTGGTGCTGCCCGAACAGATTGGTAACGCCTTTTCCCAGCAGGCACTGGGCATGGGCTGGCATCTGCGATTGCGCACGGATGTAGCAGAAACTGAGGCCCGACTACCGAATCGGGTACTGCTGGCATTCTCCCCGCAGGCCGGGGAGTGCTTTAGTGACAGGCTGGTGATCCGTGGGCCAGACCAACGTTACTCTGAAGGTTACACGGCGCTGACCCAGGCGTTTTATCTGTTCATGTGATGACTTAGCGGTGAGAGAATGGACGGGCCCGCCTCTGGAAGCTGTTCTGGATAATCCAGCGTATAGTGCAGGCCCCGACTCTCTTTACGCATCATCGCGCAGCGGACAATCAGCTCAGCAACCTGCACCAGATTGCGCAGTTCCAGCAAGTTGTTCGACACGCGGAAATGAGCGTAATACTCGTCGATTTCCTGTTGCAACATGGTGATACGGCGTAGGGCGCGCTCCAGACGTTTAGTTGTGCGCACGATACCGACGTAATCCCACATAAATAGCCGCAGCTCATGCCAGTTATGCTGAATCACAACCAGTTCATCCGGGTTTTCTACCCGGCTTTCATCCCAATCCGGGAGGGTGCTGACGCTGCGAGCATAAGGCATTCGCCTGTCGATATCTTCAGCCGCGGACCAGCCGTAAACCAGGCACTCCAGTAATGAGTTTGACGCCATCCGGTTGGCTCCATGCAGGCCGGTGTAACTCACTTCGCCGATCGCATACAGCCCGTCGACATCCGTACGGCCAAAGTCATCCACCATCACGCCGCCGCAGGTATAGTGCGCGGCAGGAACGATGGGAACCGGCTCTTTGGTCAAATCGATGCCCAGTCCCAGCAATTTTTCATAAATCATCGGGAAATGCTGACGAACAAATTCTTCCGGTTTATGGCTGATGTCGAGAAACATGCAGTCAGCGCCCAGGCGCTTCATTTCGTGGTCAATGGCGCGGGCAACAATATCGCGGGGAGCCAGTTCGCCACGCTCGTCAAAATCGGGCATAAAGCGCGAACCGTCCGGGCGCTTCAGATGTGCGCCTTCGCCACGCAGCGCCTCGGTTAGCAGAAAGTTGCGCGCCTGCGGATGATACAGCGCCGTCGGGTGAAACTGGTTAAATTCCAGGTTGGCGACACGGCATCCCGCGCGCCAGGCCATCGCAATCCCATCACCCGAGGAAATATCTGGATTGGTGGTGTATTGGTACACCTTTGACGCGCCGCCGGTGGCCAACACTACTGACTTGGCATGGCAGGTTTCTACGGCTTCTTTATTACGGTTCCAGATCCAGGCTCCGACAACCCGACGCGTTCCCGGCAGACCGATTTTATCGGAGACAATCAGATCGACGGCATTACTGCGCTCAAGAACCCGTATGTTTGGGTGATTTTGTGCCTGGCTGACGAGGGTGGTTTCGACTTCTTTACCGGTGGCATCCGCAGAGTGCAGAATGCGTCGATGGCTATGACCGCCTTCACGGGTCAGGTGATAGCTCTCTTCACCGTTGGGCTGAACCTGCGTATCAAATAAAACGCCCTGATCGATAAGCCACTGAACGCAGGTGCGGGCATTGCTGGCGACAAATTCAACCGCATGGCGATCGCACAGGCCGGCCCCGGCAATCAGAGTATCTTCAACGTGGGAATCGATGCTGTCGGTTTCATCAAACACCGCGGCAATACCGCCCTGGGCATAAAATGTCGAGCCTTCGCTGACCGGACCTTTGCTCAGGACAATAACCTGATGTTTTTCGGCCAGGCGCAGCGCCAGTGAGAGTCCGGCAGCCCCGCTGCCAATGATCAGCACGTCACAGGATAATTCAGGAGTCGTATTCATGATTTTTGTTTAATTTACTAAACAGTGTTTGGTCACCATAGCACCACATTGCGCGATACTGCACGTTTTATTTTTAAATGTGTTGCAGTGACTAAACATGAAAAAAAAGCATGACGAGGACGAAATGAGCAAAAATATTTTGTGAAGCAGGCCGTTAGCACCAGATTATGTGATGAAATAAAGTGGCCGTTGGGTTACTCTGCAAGCGGTGAAATGGGCATTTCTAAACAGATAGTGCGTCGATCGGATTATGTAGACTTATAATGAGAGATAAGACCTGTCTACAACATGACAAACAAAAAACAATGCGTAACGGAACTTTACGAAACTTGAGCACTCTAAGCATTTGCTTGCTCATAGTGAAGCTGATGGAGTGGCGTTTCGAAGGCGCGTGGAAATTTGGTTTGGGGAGACTTTACCTCGGATGAGCGAGCAGTTAACGGACCAGGTCCTGGTAGAACGGGTCCAGAAGGGAGATCAGAAAGCCTTTAACCTACTGGTAGTGCGCTATCAGCATAAGGTGGCGAGTCTGGTTTCTCGCTATGTACCATCGGGCGATGTACCCGATGTAGTACAAGAAGCATTTATCAAGGCCTATCGTGCGCTGGACTCGTTCCGGGGAGATAGTGCTTTTTATACCTGGCTGTATCGTATTGCAGTCAATACAGCGAAGAATTACCTGGTCGCTCAGGGGCGTCGTCCACCTTCCAGTGATATTGATGCGATTGAAGCAGAAAATTACGAAAGTGGCGGTGCGCTGAAAGAAATTTCGAACCCTGAGAACTTAATGTTGTCAGAAGAACTGAGACAGATAGTTTTCCGGACTATTGAGTCCCTCCCGGAAGATTTACGCATGGCAATAACCTTGCGGGAGCTGGATGGCCTGAGCTATGAAGAGATAGCCGCTATCATGGATTGTCCGGTAGGTACGGTGCGTTCACGTATCTTCCGAGCGAGGGAAGCTATTGATAATAAAGTTCAACCGCTTATCAGGCGTTGACGATAGCGGGATACTGGAAAAGGTATTAGGCATGCAGAAAGAAAAACTTTCCGCTTTAATGGATGGCGAAACGCTGGATACTGAGTTACTCAAAGAGCTGACTCAGGACCCGGAAATGCAAAAAACCTGGGAGAGTTATCACCTGATTCGCGATTCTATGCGAGGTGATACCGCCGACGTTCTCCATTTCGATATTTCCGCCCGCGTAATGGCTGCCATCCAGGATGAGCCAGTACGTCAGACGGTGCCATTGATTCCTGAGGCCCAGCCAGCACCGCACCAGTGGCAGAAAATGCCATTCTGGAAGAAAATGCGTCCATGGGCCGCGCAGCTTACCCAAATGGGTGTGGCCGCGTGTGTATCACTTGCAGTTATTGTTGGCGTCCAGCACTATAATGGGCAATCTGAAACGTCCCAGCAGCCCGAAACGCCGGTATTTAATACATTACCGATGATGGGTAAAGCCAGTCCGGTAAGCTTGGGTGTACCCTCTGACGCGACGGCCAGCGGTGGTCAGCAACAGCAGGTACAGGAGCAGCGTCGTCGTATTAATGCCATGTTGCAGGACTACGAACTGCAACGTCGACTGCACTCTGAACAGCTTCAGTTTGAGCAGGCCCAAACACAGCAAGCCGCTGTGCAGGTGCCAGGAATTCAAACTTTAGGAACGCAATCGCAGTAATGAAGCAACTTTGGTTTGCCATGTCACTTGTGGCTGGTAGCCTGTTTTTCTCTGTAAACGCCTCGGCCAATCCTGCGTCCGGGGCGTTGTTGCAGCAGATGAATCTGGCCAGCCAGTCGCTAACTTATGAGCTGTCATTTGTCAGCATCAATAAGCAGGGTGTTGAATCCCTACGTTATCGCCATGCTCGCCTGGATAACCGTCCGCTAGCGCAACTGTTGCAAATGGATGGACCGCGCCGGGAAGTGGTGCAGCGTGGCAATGAAATCAGCTATTTTGAGCCTGGTCTCGAACCGTTCACGCTGAACGGCGACTATATCGTTGACTCTCTGCCCTCTCTGATTTACACCGACTTCAAACGTCTTGCTCCCTACTATGACTTTATCTCAGTAGGTCGCACCCGCATTGCCGATCGGCTCTGTGAAGTGATCCGCGTAGTCGCCCGTGACGGTACGCGTTACAGCTATATCGTCTGGATGGACACGGAGACTAAGCTGCCGATGCGCGTCGATCTTCTCGACCGTGATGGTGAGACGCTGGAACAGTTCCGTGTTATCGCGTTTACCGTAAACAACGGCGTTAGCGATAGCATGCAGACGCTGGCGAAAGCCAATCTACCGCCGTTGCTGTCAGTTCCTGCGGGCGAAAAAACCAACTTCAACTGGAGTCCGTCGTGGTTGCCGCAAGGCTTCAGCGAAGTTTCCAGCAGTCGACGTCCGCTGCCGACGATGGATAACATGCCGATCGAATCGCGCCTATATTCTGATGGCCTGTTCAGTTTCTCCGTAAACGTAAACCGTGCGATGCAAAACAGCGCCGATCAGCTGTTGCGAACCGGGCGTAGAACGGTTAGTACCAGCGTGCGTGATAACGCGGAAATTACGATTGTGGGCGAGCTTCCACCGCAAACGGCGAAGCGTATCGCGGACAATATTAAGTTCAGGGCTGCACAATGATTAAAGAGTGGGCGACAGTCGTCTCCTGGCAAAATGGTCTGGCGACGGTCAGCTGTGATGTTAAAGCATCATGTAGCAGCTGTGCTTCGCGGGCCGGATGCGGGAGCCGCGTGCTGAACAAACTTGGGCCGCAGACCACGCATACCATTGTGGTGCCCAGCGACGAACCCTTAGCGCCCGGTCAAAAAGTTGAACTGGGTATTGCCGAGGGTAGCCTGCTGGGTTCAGCGATGTTGGTCTACATGTCTCCGTTGGCGGGGCTCTTTCTCTTCGCGGCGTTATTCCAGGTGCTGTTTGGTTCCGACCTTGCGGCATTAAGCGGTGCCGTGCTGGGGGGCGTGGGCGGATTCCTGATTGCCCGTGGATACTCTCGTAAGCTTGCTGAGCGCGAAGCCTGGCAGCCGGTCATTCTGAACGTTGCTCTCCCACCCGATCTCATTCGCGTCGAAACCCCACAGTGATAGCTTTGCCTGATGGCGCTTGTGTCGCCATCCGGCAAAAGTTTCACCGACTTTGCAAAGTTGTTTCCAGTTCCCGCTATCCTTGCTCTATGAACATTTCCTCGCCTCAGCGTTGTAGTGTAGAATGCGGCGTTTCACTTAAACAGACGTTAAGCTCAGATCAGCGACTTCTCAGAGCCTGCTCAGGCGGGCGTAAGGCACAATAATTACACTATATGAAGAACATACGTAACTTTTCAATCATAGCTCACATCGACCACGGTAAATCGACGCTGTCTGACCGTATTATCCAGATCTGCGGTGGCCTGTCTGACCGTGAAATGGAAGCGCAGGTTCTCGACTCGATGGATCTTGAGCGTGAGCGCGGTATTACTATCAAAGCGCAGAGCGTGACGCTCGATTTCAAAGCATCTGATGGTGAAACCTATCAGCTTAACTTTATCGACACCCCGGGCCACGTTGACTTCTCGTATGAAGTTTCCCGCTCGCTTGCCGCCTGTGAAGGCGCACTGCTGGTGGTTGATGCCGGACAGGGCGTCGAAGCACAGACCCTGGCTAACTGCTATACCGCCATGGAAATGGATCTGGAAGTGGTGCCGGTACTGAATAAAATTGACCTGCCAGCCGCCGATCCTGAGCGTGTGGCGGAAGAGATCGAAGATATCGTCGGTATCGATGCGACGGATGCCGTTCGCTGTTCGGCGAAAACCGGCGTTGGCGTCACTGACGTTCTTGAACGTCTGGTGCGCGACATCCCGCCGCCGGAAGGCGACCCGGAAGGTCCGTTACAGGCGCTGATCATCGACTCCTGGTTCGATAACTACCTGGGCGTCGTATCACTGGTGCGTATTAAAAACGGCACCATGCGTAAAGGCGACAAAATTAAAGTGATGAGCACCGGTCAGGTCTATAACGCTGACCGTCTGGGCATCTTCACGCCAAAACAGGTTGACCGTACCGAGCTGAAATGCGGCGAGGTGGGTTGGTTGGTTTGTGCGATTAAAGACATCCTGGGCGCACCGGTTGGCGATACCCTGACGCAGGCGCGTAACCCGGCGGACAAGCCGCTGCCAGGCTTTAAAAAAGTGAAGCCACAGGTTTACGCCGGTCTGTTCCCGGTGAGCTCTGACGACTACGAAAACTTCCGTGACGCGCTCGGCAAGCTGAGCCTCAACGACGCCTCCCTGTTCTATGAACCGGAAAGCTCAACCGCGCTGGGCTTCGGCTTCCGCTGTGGCTTCCTCGGTCTGCTGCACATGGAGATCATTCAGGAACGTCTGGAACGTGAATACGATCTGGATCTGATCACTACCGCGCCGACCGTAGTCTACGAAGTCGAAACCACGGCGAAAGAGACGATCTACGTCGATAGCCCGTCCAAGCTGCCGCCGTTGAACAACATTTACGAACTGCGTGAGCCGATTGCTGAGTGTCACATGCTGCTGCCGCAGGCTTACCTCGGTAACGTCATCACGCTGTGTATCGAGAAGCGCGGCGTACAGACCAACATGGTTTACCACGGTAACCAGGTGGCGCTGACCTATGAAATTCCGATGGCGGAAGTGGTACTCGACTTCTTCGACCGTCTGAAGTCAACTTCTCGCGGCTATGCGTCGCTGGACTATAACTTCAAACGTTTCCAGGCGTCTGACATGGTGCGCGTTGATGTTCTCATCAACAACGAACGTGTCGATGCGCTGGCGCTGATTACCCACCGCGACAACTCCCAGAGCCGTGGTCGTGAACTGGTCGAGAAGATGAAAGATCTGATCCCTCGCCAGCAGTTTGATATCGCGATCCAGGCGGCCATTGGTACGCACATCATCGCGCGTTCAACGGTTAAGCAGCTGCGTAAAAACGTTCTGGCGAAATGCTACGGTGGCGATATCAGCCGTAAGAAAAAGCTGCTGCAAAAACAGAAAGAGGGTAAAAAGCGCATGAAGCAGATCGGTAACGTCGAACTGCCACAGGAAGCCTTCCTCGCCATTCTGCATGTCGGTAAAGACAGCAAATAATCTTAAGGAGTTGGCATGGCGAACATGTTTGCCCTGATTCTGGTGATTGCCACACTGGTGACGGGCATTTTATGGTGCGTAGATAAATTCATCTTCGCGCCTAAACGCCGGGAGCGTCAGGCAGCAGCGCAAGCTGCTGCAGGTGATTCACTGGATAAAGCAACGCTGAAAAAAGTGGCCCCTAAGCCAGGCTGGCTGGAAACCGGGGCATCCGTTTTCCCGGTTTTAGCTATTGTGCTGGTGGTGCGTTCATTTATTTATGAGCCGTTCCAGATCCCGTCTGGTTCGATGATGCCGACACTGCTTATCGGTGACTTTATCCTGGTGGAGAAATTCGCCTACGGGATTAAAGATCCGATTTACCAGAAAACGCTGATCGAAACCGGCCATCCGAAACGCGGTGATATCGTGGTGTTTAAATACCCGGAAGATCCGCGTCTGGACTACATCAAACGTGCTGTCGGTTTACCGGGAGACAAAGTGACGTACGATCCGGTGGCGAAAGAGGTAACTATTCAGCCAGGATGCAGTTCCGGTCAGGCGTGTGAAAACGCGCTGCCGGTAACGTACTCTGATGTTCAGCCAAGTGATTTTGTGCAGACATTTGCGCGTCGTAACGGCGGTGAAGCGACCAGCGGCTTCTTTGAGGTTCCGCTGAATGAAACGAAAGATAACGGTATTCGCCTCTCCGAGCGTAAAGAAACGCTGGGTGAGGTAACGCACCGCATTCTGACCGTGCCAATCGCGCAGGATCAGGTGGGGATGTATTACCGCCAGCCAGGCCAGCAGTTGGCAACCTGGATCGTCCCGCCGGGACACTACTTCATGATGGGTGATAACCGTGACAACAGCGCGGACAGCCGTTACTGGGGATTTGTGCCGGAAGCGAATCTGGTTGGTAAAGCAACCGCTATCTGGATGAGTTTCGATAAGCAAGAAGGCGAATGGCCGACCGGTGTGCGCTTAAGCCGTATTGGTGGCATTCACTAATCGCTGATAATCGTTCACGTTGTCGTCATTATGGCGACAGCGTGAATTATTTCTCGGATAAATTCCCGCAGACTAACGACATCCCTTGTCGTCGTGTATAGAATATTCCCCCGAAGTTTGAGGTTGGCACCGACAGGTTGCCACGGCACACGAAACAGCGTTGGTTTGTGTATAAATGCATTCAGCCGAAGCGGGATGGCTAAGCGAAATGCGTATATCAGGTCTGTTTCGTGTGCTGAATTGTTGACGCATTCATTTATTGGTATCGCATGAACCCCATCGTAATTAATCGGCTTCAACGGAAGCTGGGCTACACTTTTAATCATCAGGAGCTGTTGCAGCAGGCATTAACTCACCGTAGCGCCAGCAGCAAACATAACGAGCGTTTAGAATTTTTAGGCGACTCTATTCTGAGCTTTGTTATCGCTAATGCGCTGTATCACCGTTTTCCGCGTGTGGATGAAGGTGATATGAGTCGCATGCGCGCGACGCTGGTTCGCGGCAATACGCTGGCTGAATTAGCCCGTGAGTTTGACCTCGGTGAATGTTTACGTTTGGGGCCAGGCGAGCTGAAAAGCGGCGGTTTCCGTCGTGAATCGATCCTGGCTGATACCGTTGAAGCTTTGATCGGCGGCGTCTTCCTCGACAGCGATATTCAAACCGTTGAACAACTGATCCTGAACTGGTATCAGACTCGTCTGGATGAAATTAGCCCAGGCGATAAACAAAAAGATCCGAAAACGCGCCTGCAGGAATATTTGCAGGGTCGCCACCTGCCGCTACCGTCCTATCTGGTGGTGCAGGTTCGTGGTGAAGCACACGATCAAGAATTTACTATCCACTGCCAGGTCAGCGGCCTGAGTGAACCGGTGGTTGGCACAGGTTCGAGCCGTCGTAAGGCTGAGCAGGCTGCCGCCGAACAGGCGTTGAAAAAACTGGAGCTGGAATGAGCGAAGAGAAAACTTACTGCGGATTTATTGCCATCGTCGGTCGCCCGAACGTCGGCAAATCCACCCTGTTGAATAATCTGCTTGGGCAGAAGATTTCCATTACCTCACGTAAGGCTCAGACAACACGTCACCGTATTGTTGGCATCCATACCGAAGGTGCGTATCAGGCAATTTATGTTGATACCCCGGGCCTGCATATGGAAGAAAAACGGGCGATCAACCGCCTGATGAACAAAGCGGCAAGCAGCTCGATTGGTGATGTTGAACTGGTTATTTTCGTTGTGGAAGGCACCCGCTGGACGCCGGACGACGAAATGGTGCTCAACAAGCTGCGCGACGGTAAAGCCCCGGTTATTCTGGCTGTGAACAAAGTGGACAACGTTCAGGAAAAAGCCGATTTACTGCCGCACCTGCAGTTCCTGGCAAGCCAGATGAACTTCCTTGATATTGTCCCGATTTCTGCCGAAACCGGCCTGAATGTTGATACCGTTGCGGGCATCGTGCGTAAGCACCTGCCGGAAGCCATTCATCACTTCCCGGAAGATTACATCACCGACCGTTCTCAGCGCTTTATGGCGTCTGAAATCATCCGTGAAAAGCTGATGCGTTTTCTGGGGGCTGAACTGCCGTACTCCGTTACCGTGGAGATTGAGCGCTTTATATCTAACGAGCGCGGTGGTTACGATATTAACGGTCTGATCCTCGTTGAACGTGAAGGGCAGAAGAAAATGGTTATTGGCAACAAAGGGGCCAAAATTAAAACCATCGGCATCGAAGCGCGTAAAGACATGCAGGAGATGTTCGAAGCGCCCGTTCACCTCGAGCTGTGGGTGAAAGTGAAATCCGGCTGGGCCGATGACGAGCGCGCGCTGCGTAGCCTCGGTTACGGCGACGACGTCTAATTTTTCATAGGTTATGGCTTTCGAGGTGCAGGAAGGCGGCAAGACCGCAGATCCTCGGGAGCTTACTCAAGTGAGTGACTGGGGTGAGTGGGCGCAGCCAACACACCTGCAGCTTGAAAGACGGCGGGTATGATGGAAGGATGGCAACGCGCTTTTGTCCTGCATAGCCGCCCGTGGAGCGAAACCAGTCTCGTGCTGGACGTCTTCACGGAAGAATCGGGTCGTGTGCGCCTGGTGGCTAAAGGCGCGCGCTCCAAACGTTCTAATCTCAAAGGCGCGCTCCAGCCTTTTACTCCGTTGTTGCTTCGCTTTGGTGGACGTGGTGAGGTCAAAACCTTACGCAGTGCCGAAGCCGTTTCTCTGGCTCTCCCCCTTAGCGGTATCACACTGTACAGCGGCTTGTATATCAACGAGCTTATCTCTCGTGTACTTGAGTATGAGACCCGCTTTTCTGAACTCTTTTTCGACTACCTCAACTGTATTCAGGCGCTGGCTGGCGCGACGGGTTCGCCAGAGCCTGCGCTGCGTCGCTTTGAGCTGGCCTTACTTGGACATCTGGGGTACGGCGTCGATTTTACCCACTGTGCGGGTAGTGGCGAGCCGGTGGACGACACCATGACCTATCGTTATCGGGAAGAAAAAGGGTTTATCGCAAGCGTAGTGATTGATAACGCCACCTTTACCGGACGCCATCTGAAAGCACTCGAATCGCGGGAATTTCCGGATGCTGATACGCTTCGCGCCGCGAAACGCTTTACCCGCATGGCGTTAAAGCCGTATCTTGGTGGTAAGCCGTTAAAAAGCCGGGAACTGTTCCGGCAATTTATGCCAAAACGCGCAGTAAAAACAAAAAATGATTAACGAGGATGGATTGCCATGGCCGAATTACTGTTAGGCGTCAACATTGACCACATTGCCACTTTACGTAATGCACGCGGCACCGCATACCCTGACCCGGTTCAGGCGGCGTTTATCGTTGAGCAGGCGGGCGCAGACGGCATTACCGTGCACCTGCGTGAAGACCGTCGCCATATTACCGATCGCGACGTGCGCATTTTGCGCCAGACGCTGGATACGCGTATGAATCTGGAAATGGCGGTAACCGAAGAGATGCTGGCGATTGCCGTTGAGACTAAGCCGCATTTTTGCTGCCTGGTGCCGGAAAAACGTCAGGAAGTGACGACTGAAGGTGGCCTGGACGTCGCCGGTCAGCGTGACAAGATGCGTGATGCCTGCAAACGCCTGGCGGACGCAGGCATTCTGGTTTCGCTGTTTATCGATGCTGATGACGAACAGATTAAGGCCGCTGCTGAAGTCGGCGCGCCGTACATCGAAATTCACACCGGCTGTTACGCCGATGCGAAAACCGACGCTGAACAGGCCAGCGAACTGGCGCGTATCGCCAAAGCGGCGACCTTTGCCGCCAGCCTTGGCCTGAAGGTGAATGCGGGGCACGGCCTGACGTACCACAACGTTAAAGCCATCGCCCGGATCCCGGAAATGCACGAGTTGAACATTGGCCATGCCATTATCGGCCGCGCGGTGATGAGCGGTCTGAAAGATGCAGTAGTCGAAATGAAGCGCCTGATGCTGGAAGCGCGTGGCTAATGGCGATTCTGGGATTAGGTACGGATATCGTGGAGATTGCCCGCATCGAAGCGGTGATCTCCCGTTCCGGCGACCGTCTGGCAAGACGCGTGCTCAGCGACAACGAATGGGCAATCTGGGAGACGCATCAGCAACCGGTGCGCTTTCTGGCGAAACGTTTTGCGGTCAAAGAGGCGGCAGCAAAAGCCTTTGGTACCGGTATTCGCAACGGTCTGGCGTTTAATCAGTTTGAAGTCTTTAACGACGAACTCGGTAAGCCGCGTCTGCGGTTATGGGGGGAGGCGTTAAAACTGGCGGAAAAACTCGGCGTCGCACATATGCATGTGACGCTGGCCGATGAGCGTCACTACGCCTGCGCCACGGTGATTATCGAGAGCTAACGTTTCATCGGCCTGATAAGCATAGCGTCATCAGGCAACGTTACAGCTTATCGGCGTGGTGCATCAGTACAAACTTATCCCACAGCTGCTCTTCCGTTTCGACATGTGCCGGATCTTTCAAAATAGTATTGGGGATCGGGCACACCTTCTGGCAGGTTGGCGTGTCGTAATGGCCTACGCATTCCGTACACTTGTCGCTGTTAATCTCGTAAATGCTGTCACCCATCGAAATCGCCTCATTCGGGCATTCGGGCTCGCACATATCGCAATTGATACACTTTTTAGTGATTAACAGGGCCATCAGGAAACTCTCAAAACATCACAAATCGGGCGGGCATTATACGCGCATTCTTTGCTCAGACCAGTTTTTTTACCAGTGCTTCGCTGTGGCGAATGCGTTCCGGAGCATGCTCCAGATCTTGCTGCACCAGCGCCATAAACAGTAAATCAGTGAGCATCATTTGCGCATGGGTAGAGGAAATCGCTGCGCTGCGCGTGGCCTGTTCTTCAGCAATCGTGTACAGACAATGAGTTGCGCGCTGTTGCAGGGCGTTAGGTGTAAATCCGGTGATGGCGAGAATTTTGGCTCCGGCGCGCAACGTTTCATCCGCAGCCAGGTTGAGTTCGCGCCGTTCTCCGGTATACGAAATGGCCAGCAGCAGATCGTTGGGTGAAAGCGCCTGCACCGCCGCCAGCAGGGCGTGCATATCGCGTTCAACCACCGCGTTAAACCCAATCTTTAGCAGTTTCCAGGCAAAATTCTGCGCTACCAGACCCGATGCGCCAATCCCGGTCAGGATAATGCGCCGGGCTGAGCGCAGCATCGTGACGCTCTCTATCAGTTTCTCTTCGCTGTTGACGTCCAGCGTCGCATGCATCGCCGCCACGTTCTCTTTAATCAGCTTTTCGCCCACCATACGCATGGGGTCGTCACCGCGAATCTGATTATGCACCGGAATGGAATGAGGGTTGGGATTGCTTGCCAACGCTTCGCTAATCGCCAGTTTCAGCGCCGGAAACCCTTTAAAGCCCATCTTTTGCGCGAACTTCACCACGCTGGACTGGCTGACGCCTGCTTCAAAGGCCAGCTGCTGTGAGCTGAGATGACGCGCGGTATCCGGCTGAGCAAGAAGATAATCCGCAAGTTTTTTATCGCTTTGCGCGAGGTCCGGGTAACGCTGACGAATGCGAATTAAACAGTTCATGCTGTCTCCTGGCGAAAACGTGATGGCGATTGCAAAACAAAATTTCACTCGCCTGGATGAATATAATATTCCATTATGACAGATTATTATGAATTAAAAATTCCTAAGGAACAAAAAATGAATCTCGGTGCATTAGTTTCAGAAACCCGCAATCCACAGACCATGGATCTGGATGCGCTCTCAACGTTGGAGTTGGTTCATCGATTTAATCAACAGGATACGCTGGTAGCGGAAGCAGTAAAAGCAACTCTGCCTCAAGTTGCGTGCGCGGTCGATGCGGCAGCCAACGCGTTAAAAGCCGGTGGACGCATTATTTACATGGGCGCAGGGACCAGCGGGCGTCTTGGGGTGCTGGACGCGTCTGAGTGCCCACCGACCTTCGGTGTACCGCATGGTCTGGTGGTTGGGCTGATTGCCGGGGGGCCGGGCGCGCTGCTCAAGGCGGTAGAAGGCGCGGAAGATAACCCGCAGTTAGGCGAGGACGATCTGCGCGCACTCAACCTTACCGCACAGGATCTGGTGGTTGGTCTGGCGGCTTCAGGTCGCACGCCGTATGTGATTGGCGGGCTGAAATATGCGCGTTCGGTGGGTTGTACGACGGCGGCTATTTCCTGCAATCCGGATTCTCCTGTCGCGCATGAAGCGGATATTGCTATCTCCCCGGTGGTGGGGCCGGAGGCGTTGACCGGGTCAACGCGACTGAAATCCGGCACCGCGCAAAAACTGGTGCTCAATATGATCTCCACCGGTGCGATGGTGAAATTTGGCAAGGTGTACCAGAACCTGATGGTGGATATGCAGGCAACCAACGTCAAACTGGTCGATCGGGCGTGCCGTATGGTGGTTGAAGCCACCGGCATTGCGCGTGAACAGGCGCAAGCGCTGCTAAAGCAGACTGATTTTGACGTTAAGCCAGCGATTTTAATGGCGCTCACCGGCCTGGATGCCGCTACCGCCCGCGAAAAGCTTGCCGCTCACCAGGGTTTTTTACGCGCGGCGTTAGAACACTAAGAGGTGTATATGGATAAGACGGCGGTGCTGGCCAGCGACATTCTGCTGGGCGTAGGTGGAGAGCAAAATATTCTGCGCCTGGAAAACTGTATGACCCGCGTCAGGGTGGAAGTTCAGGATGACGATCAGATTGATATTCCCCGTCTCAGGCAACTGCCCGGTGTTAGCGGTTACGTGAAGCAGGGCGCGCAGCATCAGATAATCGTCGGCCCCGGTAAAGCTGCCAAGGTGGTGGATGCCATGCGCTCCCTGATTGCCGGTGGCGGCGAGCGTGCAGATGTGAATAATATCGAGCGCACCAAATCAGAGGCCAAAGCGAAGTACAAAGCACCAATGAGCGATGCGCTGCGCAAGCTGGCGAACGTCTTTATCCCTCTTATTCCGGCGTTTATCGCCTCCGGTTTGATCACCGGCATTATTAACATCCTTAAGCGACCGGATATCGTGGGGGATTTTGCGACCCATTATCCGAATATGCTGGGGCTGATGGGCATATTTGGTAGTGCCGTGTTTGCCATCATGAATATTCTGGTTGGGGTGAATACCGCCAAAGTCTTCGGCGGCTCTCTGGCGATGGGCGGGGTGATGGCGGGGATCCTCTCCAGTCCGCAGCTGGCGCAGATTACCCTGTTTGGCGAAGCGTTGCAGCCGGGGCGCGGCGGGGTGATCGCAGTGCTGCTGGTGGTTGCGCTGATGTGTTGGATCGAGCGCAAATTCCGCGAGCTGTTGCCGGAATCGCTGGAGCTTATTCTTAACCCGCTGCTGACCACCATCATTACCGGGGCCATCGCGATTGTGGCGCTACAACCGCTTGGAGGCTGGATTTCTGAATCTATCGCTCACGGCGCATCCTGGGCTATCGACCGCGGCGGGTTCCTGGTTGGTGCGATACTGGCGGGAACTTTCCTGCCATTGGTGCTCACCGGACTTCATCAAGGGTTGGTGCCCATCCACGTTGAGCTGGTACAGGCACACGGTTATAACGCGCTCTTTCCTATCCTGGCGATGGCAGGCGTTGGACAAGTAGGGGCTGCGATAGCGGTGTTGATGAAAACCCGCAATGCGCGGCTTAAGAAAGTGATCAAAGGAGCGCTGCCGGTCGGGCTGCTGGGTATTGGCGAGCCGCTTATTTTTGGCGTCACGCTGCCGTTGGGTAAACCGTTTATCGGTGCCTGTCTTGGCGGAGCGGTAGGCGGGGCGCTGATTAGCTACTGGAAGGTGGCGACGGTTATCACCTTTGGCATCTCCGGTTTGCCGCTGGCACTGACGATTGTTGCCGGAAAAGTGATGTTCTATCTGTTAGGCTATCTGGTAGCAGTTATCGCCGGGTTCCTGTTTACCTGGCTATTGGGGTTCAACGATCCAGAGGAATAAGGTTTGACCAATCACCAGCGCCGCGTTGTTTTTTTTGATTTGGATGGCACGTTACATCAGCAGGATATGTTCGGTAGCTTTATACGTTATCTGCTGCGTCGCCAGCCGCTGAATGCGTTGCTTGTGCTGCCTCTGCTACCGGTGATTGCGCTGGCGCTGCTGATACAAGGGCGCGCCGCCCGCTGGCCAATGAGCCTGCTGTTATGGGGATGCACTTTTGGTCGTAGCGAGGCGCGTCTGAAAGGGCATCAGGCTGACTTTGTGCGCTGGTTTCGCAGTAACGTGACGGCCTTTCCGCTCGTGCAGCAGCGGCTGACAACCTACCTGTTAAGCTCTGACGCCGAAATCTGGCTTATCACTGGCTCCCCGCAGTCGCTGGTCGAGCAGGTGTACTTCGACACGCCGTGGCTACCGCGTGTCAATCTGATCGCCAGTAAAATGGCGCGGGGATTCGGCGGGTGGGTGCTGCCTCTGCGCTGTTTGGGCCATGAGAAAGTGACGCAACTGGAACGCCACATTGGTGCGCCGCTTCAGCTTTATAGTGGCTACAGCGACAGTAATCAGGACAATCCTCTGCTCTCTTTTTGCCAGCATCGCTGGCGCGTCACGCCGCGCGGAGAGCTGCAACAACTCGAATAGAGTAAACGATAGCGTCTGTGTATAATGCGCCCGCTTTGATTACTGGAGTTACCCCCTTTGTCTGAAGTTGAATTTAGCCACGAATACTGGATGCGTCATGCTTTAACGCTGGCTAAGCGCGCCTGGGATGAGCGTGAAGTCCCGGTGGGCGCGGTATTGGTACATAACAACCGCGTGATTGGCGAAGGCTGGAACCGTCCGATTGGTCACCATGATCCGACTGCCCACGCTGAAATTATGGCGCTGCGTCAGGGCGGCCTGGTGCTGCAAAACTACCGTCTGTTGGATACCACGCTGTATGTCACTCTGGAGCCGTGCGTGATGTGCGCAGGCGCGATGGTGCACAGCCGTATCGGCCATGTCGTTTTTGGCGCGCGCGATGCGAAAACGGGGGCTGCCGGGTCATTAATGGATGTACTGCATCACCCTGGAATGAATCATCGGGTGGAGGTGACCGAAGGGGTGCTACGGGATGAATGCGCCACGTTGCTCAGTGATTTCTTCCGCATGCGTCGTCAGGAAATCAAAGCGCTGAAAAAAAACGCCAATTTGTAAATGCCGGTCTGATTGCCTGATGACGCTGCGCTTATCAGGCCTACGAGGCTACTTGCCCTCTTTTTTCTGCGGTGAAAACAGCAGGGAAGGGGAGTGCGACAGGTAATTTGACGACGTCTGAGACAAAAACGCCGAAAGCGGCAATTCATCTTTACCTATTAGCTCTGCCGGCGTCACCGCCGGGTAATCCTGCGCCAGTTGCTGCGTTTCAAGCGCCCGTTTTTCTTTCTCCTGCAGATACCCCACCAGACTAATCTGGTACTTACGGATATTTTCTACATAAGCGTAGGCTTCGTGGCCTCGCGCATAACCATAGGTCAGCTTGTTGTAATACGGCTTTTGGCTGAGCAGTGGCAGACGCTGTTTTACGTCGGACCAGCTGTTCGGATTGCCTTTGGTTTTCACGGTCAGCGCCCGTGCATCCAGCATGTGCGCATAACCCATGTTGTAGGCTGCGAGCGCAAACCAGATGCGTTCCCCTTCGGGGACGGTATCGGGCACTTTACTCATCATATCCTGCAAATACCGCGCGCCGCCGCTGATGCTTTGTTCGGCATCGGTACGGTCGGTAAGTCCGAGACTTTGAGCGGTATTTTTGGTCAGCATCATCAACCCGCGTACGCCGGTCGGGGAAGTGGCCTGCGCGTCCCAGTGTGACTCCTGATAAGAGATTGCGGCGAGCAGTCGCCAGTCTATCTCCTGAGCATATTTCTCAAACAGCGGCTTAAGGTCCGGCAATACGCTGTCTACGGCGCGTAAAAAGGTGCGGGTATCAACATAGTCAAAATCATCGCCATGTCCGAGATACTTTTCTTCTAGTCGCGCCAGAGAGCCGTCTTCATTCATGGTGTTAAAAAAATCCAACAGGGCGGCAGACAGCGTGTTGTCATCGTCCAGGCGACTAAACCAGGTCACCGGCTGTTCGTCAGATACGTCCAGCGCTACGGCCAGCTCAGGATGTACGCGTTGGTATAAGCTGATGGCGACGGAATCGGCAATGGTGTAATCCAGCTTCCCGGCGATAACATCATCAAGCAGTTCAGTAGTGCCCTTTTTGTCATCCACCTTCCAGCTCAGATCGGGAAATTTATTCTCTTTAAGCAACTGGAGATCGTTAACCACCACGTGCCCCGGGGCGATGGTCAGCTGATTTTCGTTCACGGTGGCAAGAGTGCGCGGGCGGTATTGCCCAACCCGATACACCAACTGTTGTGAAACCGAATAGTAGGTCGGACCTGGCTGGTAATTTTTCACCCGCTCGCTGTTATATACCAGGCCTGCGGCTAACAGATCGGCATGACCGTTATCCAGGTCGTCAAAAAGCTGGCTGATGTTCTGGCGCACGGTGACTTTTAACTTCACGCCCAGGTAGTTGGCGAACGCCTGAGTCAGTTCATAATCCAGGCCGAATTTCTTACCGTTGAGGGTCGCGTAAGTTAACGGCGAGTCGAGGGTACTGACGCGCAGTTCTCCCCGCGACTGAATGGCGGCGATACGATTTTCGGCTTTACCGAACCAGGGAATAGATGGCCAGAGGGCCGCTGCCAACAACAGCGTTAATATGCCGATGAACAGATAATTAATCTTTAATTTTTTCAATTAGTTAATTCTCTGAACCGTACGTTGTCTCTGCCTGCTGTGGTGATGATTAAGAAGTGAAGTCGTCATTAATGAGCGGCATTTTGCTTAAACTTGCGTCAGTTGGCAACTTATTCAGAAACCAGACCGCATTTGATGATAAGAGAAGGTCGTGATTTTATTTCGACGCAAACGGTTTCGTCGGCGCGGTAGATTCTTTATAATGACGCCCGTTTCCCCCACTTGGGCACACCGAAAGCTTAGAAGACGAGAGACTTATGATGGAAATTCTGCGTGGTTCACCTGCACTGTCTGCATTCCGTATTAACAAACTGCTGGCACGTTTTCAGGCTGCCAACCTCCAGGTCCACAATATTTACGCCGAGTACGTCCATTTTGCCGATCTGAATGCACCGTTGAATGAGGATGAGCACGCCCAGCTTGTACGCCTGCTGAAATATGGTCCTGCTCTTCACAGCCATGCCCCTGAAGGCAAACTGCTGCTGGTTACGCCTCGCCCTGGCACCATCTCCCCGTGGTCTTCTAAAGCGACTGATATTGCCCACAACTGCGGCCTGCAACAGATTAGCCGTCTGGAACGTGGCATTGCCTGGTATGTAGAAGCCTCTACGCTGACCGCTGAGCAGTGGCAGATGGTTGCCGACGAACTGCACGACCGCATGATGGAAACGGTTTTCTCTGCGCTGAACGATGCCGAAAAACTGTTTGTCCATCACCAGCCTGCGCCGGTCTCCAGTGTTGATCTGCTGGGTGAGGGACGCCAGGCGCTGATCGACGCTAACCTGCGTCTGGGTCTGGCGCTGGCGGAAGACGAAATCGACTATCTGCAGGATGCGTTTACCAAACTGGGACGCAACCCGAACGATATTGAACTGTACATGTTTGCGCAGGCTAACTCCGAGCACTGCCGCCACAAAATTTTTAACGCCGACTGGGTTATCGACGGTAAACAGCAGCCCAAGTCGCTGTTCAAGATGATCAAAAACACTTTCGAAACCACGCCGGACCACGTGCTGTCTGCCTATAAAGACAACGCCGCGGTCATGGAAGGTTCTGAAGTGGGCCGCTACTTTGCCGACCACAAAACCGGCCGCTACGATTTCCATCAGGAGCCAGCCCACATTCTGATGAAGGTTGAAACCCACAACCACCCGACGGCTATCTCTCCGTGGCCGGGCGCGGCTACCGGCTCCGGCGGCGAAATCCGCGACGAGGGTGCAACCGGTCGCGGTGCAAAACCGAAAGCCGGGCTGGTGGGCTTCTCCGTTTCCAACCTGCGTATTCCTGGCTTTGAACAGCCGTGGGAAGAAGACTTTGGTAAGCCGGACCGTATTGTTACCGCGCTCGATATCATGACCGAAGGTCCGTTGGGCGGCGCGGCGTTTAACAACGAATTCGGTCGCCCGGCGCTGACCGGCTACTTCCGCACCTACGAAGAAAAGGTCAACAGCCACAACGGCGAAGAGCTACGCGGTTACCATAAACCGATCATGCTGGCGGGCGGGATCGGTAACATCCGTGCCGATCACGTGCAAAAAGGTGAGATCGTCGTTGGCGCCAAGCTGATCGTCCTCGGCGGCCCGGCGATGAACATCGGGCTTGGCGGCGGGGCGGCCTCCTCCATGGCTTCCGGCCAGTCTGATGCCGATCTTGATTTCGCTTCGGTACAGCGCGACAACCCGGAAATGGAACGTCGTTGCCAGGAGGTTATCGACCGCTGCTGGCAGATGGGCGATGCGAACCCGATCCTGTTTATCCATGACGTTGGCGCGGGCGGTCTGTCTAACGCCATGCCGGAGTTGGTAAGCGATGGCGGTCGCGGCGGTAAGTTCCAGCTGCGCGATATCCTTAGCGACGAGCCGGGTATGAGCCCGCTGGAAATCTGGTGTAACGAATCCCAGGAGCGTTATGTGCTGGCGGTTGCCGCTGACCAGCTACCGCTGTTTGACGAACTGTGTAAGCGCGAGCGCGCGCCGTATGCGGTGATCGGTGAGGCCACTGAAGAACAGCATCTCACACTGAGCGACAGCCACTTCGATAACCAGCCGATCGACATGCCGCTTGATGTGCTGCTGGGTAAAACCCCGAAAATGACCCGCGATGTGCAGACGCTGAAAGCCAAAGGCGACGCCCTGAATCGTGGCGAAATCTCGATTGCAGATGCGGTTAACCGCGTGCTGCATCTGCCGACTGTCGCTGAGAAAACGTTCCTCGTGACGATCGGCGACCGTACCGTTACCGGCATGGTGGCGCGTGACCAGATGGTTGGTCCGTGGCAGATCCCGGTAGCCAACTGCGCGGTCACCACCGCAAGCCTGGATAGCTACTACGGTGAAGCGATGTCTATCGGTGAGCGTGCGCCCGTTGCGCTACTGGATTTCTCGGCCTCTGCGCGTCTGGCGGTAGGTGAAGCGCTGACTAACATTGCGGCAACGCAGATTGGCGATATCAAACGCATTAAACTGTCGGCTAACTGGATGGCGGCTGCAGGTCACCCCGGTGAAGATGCCGGGCTGTACGAAGCGGTAAAAGCCGTTGGGGAAGAATTATGTCCGGCGCTTGGCCTGACTATTCCGGTGGGCAAAGACTCTATGTCGATGAAAACCCGCTGGCAGGAAGGTAATGAGCAGCGTGAAATGACTTCGCCGCTGTCGCTGGTGATCACCGCCTTTGCCCGCGTGGAAGACGTGCGCCACACGATAACCCCACTGCTCTCTACTGAAGACAACGCCCTGCTGCTGATTGACCTCGGTCTTGGTCACAACGCGCTGGGCGCGACGGCGCTGGCACAGGTTTATCGTCAACTGGGCGACAAGCCTGCCGACGTGCGTAACGTTGAGCAACTGAAAGGCTTCTACGACGCCATTCAGGTGCTGGTCGCGCAGCGTAAGCTGCTGGCCTACCATGACCGATCCGACGGCGGACTGCTGGTTACGCTGGCGGAAATGGCCTTCACCGGTCACTGCGGTATTGACGCTGATATCCACTCTCTGGGTGACGATCGTCTGGCGGCGCTGTTTAATGAAGAGCTGGGCGCAGTGATCCAGGTTCGCGCTGCTGACCGTGAAGCGGTTGAGGTGTTGCTGGCACAACATGGCCTGGCAGATTGCGTGCACTATCTCGGCCAGGCGGTAACGGGTGACCGTTTCACCCTGAGCGCCAACGGTCAGCCGGTGTTCAGCGAAAGCCGCACCACGCTGCGCATGTGGTGGGCGGAAACCACCTGGCAGATGCAGCGTCTGCGCGACAACCCGGAGTGTGCCGATCAGGAACACGACGCTAAAACCAACGATGCCGATCCTGGCCTCAACGTTAAACTGTCGTTTGATATCAACGAAGATGTTGCCGCCCCGTACATCGCTACCGGCGCGCGTCCAAAAGTGGCCGTGCTGCGCGAGCAGGGCGTGAACTCCCACGTTGAAATGGCGGCTGCCTTCCACCGTGCGGGCTTTGACGCCATCGATGTGCATATGAGCGACCTGCTGGGCGGACGCATCGGTCTGGGTAACTTCCAGGCGCTGGTAGCCTGTGGCGGTTTCTCTTACGGCGATGTGCTCGGCGCAGGGGAAGGCTGGGCGAAGTCGATTCTGTTCAACAACCGCGTCCGCGATGAGTTCGAAACCTTCTTCCATCGCCCGCAAACGCTGGCGCTCGGGGTGTGTAACGGTTGCCAGATGATGTCTAACCTGCGTGAACTGATCCCGGGAAGCGAGCTGTGGCCACGCTTTGTGCGTAACCACTCCGATCGTTTTGAAGCCCGCTTCAGCCTGGTCGAAGTGACGCAAAGCCCGTCTTTACTGCTTGCCGATATGGTTGGTTCGATGATGCCGATTGCCGTTTCTCACGGTGAAGGCCGTGTGGAAGTGCGTGACGGCGCGCATCTGGCCGCGCTGGAGAGTAAGGGACTGGTGGCGCTGCGCTACGTTGATAACTTCGGTAAGGTGACCGAGACCTACCCGGCTAACCCGAACGGTTCGCCGAACGGAATTACTGCCGTTACTACTGAAAATGGTCGCGTCACCATTATGATGCCGCACCCGGAACGCGTATTCCGTACCGTGAGCAACTCCTGGCACCCGGAAAACTGGGGCGAGGACAGCCCGTGGATGCGTATCTTCCGCAACGCGCGTAAACAGCTCGGGTAATCAGCTCGATAACCTTTAAGCCCCTCTGTGTAAGGGGCTTTTTTTTGTCTGTCATTTTGTATGCCGCTATCCGACAATGCGTTTAAGTGTCGGGAAATCCCGACATAGGTGGGGTTACGTTGTCGCTAAAAAGAGACATTTAATTATATGATTTACAATGAATTTGTTTTTAAGTGCTGCAAGTGTTGCTGATTGGCGACAGTAAGGGTGAAAAATAGCCAAAATTATTTTTCATGTGAATAAGAACATTTTCTATATTTATCATTGTGTTAATAAAGTGTTTTGAATATTGGCACAGATGCTGCATAATATTGCCCAGTGGCTCATTCACCTTCTTATGTCAGCCCCTTCGGGACGTGCTACATAAACTTCGAATGACGCACAACAAGGTGCCTGCCGTCCAACATCTGATATTAGCATCGCTCATATCAACCTTCGGGCGAAACGTCGAGTTAGGCACCGCCTTATTCCACAACAAAGCCGGGTTAATCCCGGCTTTGTTGTATCTGACGTTCCCCTCAGTTAGCATCAACCTATTCCTGTCCATTGAGAGTAACGCCTTGAAGCGCTGGTCTGTTTTCCCCCGATCTTTACGTCAATTGGTTACGTTGGCATTTTTGCTTATCCTGCTGCCGTTGTTAGTTTTGGCCTGGCAGGCGTGGCAAAGTCTGAATGCCCTGAGCGCGCAGGCGGCGCTGACGAACCAAACCACGCTGATTGACGCCAGACGCAGCGAAGCGATGACCAATGCCGCGCTGGAGGTGGAGCGTAGCTACCGGCAATACTGTGTGCTTGATGACCCGACGCTGGCTAAGGTTTACCAGAGCCAACGTAAACGCTACAGCGACATGCTGGATGCGCATGCGGGCGTGTTGCCGGATACCAAGCTTTATCAGGCACTGCGTCAGGACCTCAACGATCTCGCGCAGTTACAGTGCACCAACAGTGGTCCTGATAGCGTGGCGGCGGCGCGGCTGGACGCTTTCGCCAGTGCCAATACTGAAATGGTACAAGCGACGCGCACGGTCGTCTTTTCTCGTGGGCAGCAGCTACAGCAGGAAATCGCCGAACGTGGGCAGTTCTTTGGCTGGCAGGCGCTGGTGCTGTTTCTTGTCAGCCTGGCGATGGTGTTGCTGTTTACCCGCATGATAATCGGTCCGGTGAAGGGCATAGAAAAAATGATCAATCGTCTGGGGGAAGGGCGCTCGCTGGGCGATAGCGTATTATTTACGGGACCCCGGGAGCTGCGGTCCGTGGGCCAGCGCATTATCTGGCTGAGCGAACGTCTCTCCTGGCTGGAGTCACAACGACATCAGTTTTTACGCCACCTGTCCCATGAGCTAAAAACGCCTCTGGCGAGCATGCGCGAAGGTACCGAGCTGTTAGCCGATCAGGTCGTTGGGCCGTTAACGCCAGAGCAAAAAGAGGTGGTCGGTATTCTTGATGACAGTAGCCGCAACCTGCAAAAACTGATTGAGCAACTGCTCGATTACAACCGCAAGCTGGCGGATGACGAGGTTGAGCTTGAACGTGTGGAAATCGCGCCGCTAGTGGAAAGCGTTGTTTCTGCACATAGCCTGCCCGCTCGCGCCAAAATGATACATACTGATGTTGCGCTTGCGGTGAACGCCTGCCTGGCAGAACCGATGCTATTGATGAGCGTGCTGGACAATCTTTATTCCAATGCGGTGCACTATGGCGCTGAATCCGGTAACATTTGGATCCGCAGCAGTTTGCATGGCTCAATGGTATACATTGATGTAATGAATACCGGCACACCGATTCCAGAAGCAGAACAGACCATGATCTTCGAGCCTTTTTTCCAGGGTAGCCATCAGCGAAAAGGGGCGGTAAAAGGAAGCGGGTTGGGGCTGAGCATTGCCAGAGATTGCATCCGCCGTATGCGGGGCAAACTGTATCTGGTTGATGAGCATGCGCAAAACGTTTGTTTTCGCATAGAACTGCCGCTATCTGCAGCGAAAAATCACTAAAATAAACCTAAGTCTGGTGAGTATGCCATACGTTGTTGTCCGAATGCTTAAACGACATTTTTTCCGTCGCGTCATCCTCGCAAGCCTGCCGTGTCTGGCGCTGGTAGGCTGCGTCCCGAACGCGGTGAATCATATTATCGGCGACCCTTCGCAGGAGAAAATTCCGCCTCATCAACTGGCGGACTACCTTGCTACCGACTGTAGCGATATCTGGTCGCTGTCTGGTCAGCCCACAGAGACCAATCCGCTGTACTGGCTGCGGGCGATGGATTGCGCCAATCGCCTGATGCCGGTACAGGCGCGTAGTGAAGCCAGCACGATGATGCCTGATACCTGGCAGGGGGCTTTCAGGCGCGGGATCCTGCTTGATAACGCCAACATTACGCCGCCTGAAAGGCGGGAGACGGTTACGCGCCTCGACGCATTAAGCCCGCAAATTCCGCCACAGGTACGGCCGCTGTATCAGGTCTGGCGCAGCAGTCAGACGTTGCAGTTGCAACTGGCCGAAGAGCGTATGCGCTACAGCAAGCTTCAGCAGGCGTCAGACAGCGATCTTGATACGCTACGTCAGCAGCAACAACATTTGCAGTCTCAGCTCGATCTCACGACCCGCAAGCTGGAGAATCTAACCGATATTGAACGCCAGCTTTCCACGCGCAAACCTGCCGGTAGTTACAACCCTGATGCGCCGCACGGGAACGATAAACTCACCCCACCTGATAACGAGGAAGGCGCAGCGCCGTCTGCCGATGAGGTCACGCCATGATAAGCCGTAAGCCCGCGCATCTGCTGCTGGTGGATGACGATCCCGGTCTGTTGAAATTACTTGGAATGCGCCTGACCAGCGAAGGCTACAGCGTCGTAACCGCAGAAAGCGGGCAGGAAGGGTTACGGGTACTGAACCGTGAAAAAGTGGATCTGGTTATTAGCGATCTGCGCATGGATGAAATGGACGGCATGCAGCTGTTTACTGAAATCCAGAAAGTGCAGCCGGGAATGCCGGTTATTATCCTCACCGCTCACGGTTCCATCCCCGACGCCGTTGCGGCGACTCAACAAGGGGTGTTCAGCTTTCTCACTAAGCCGGTCGATAAAGACGCGTTATACCATGCGATCGACGGGGCGTTGGAACAGTCTGCGCCTGCCGCTGATGACAGCTGGCGTGAGTCCATCGTCACCCGCAGCCCACTGATGCTGCGCCTGCTGGAACAGGTGCGCATGGTGGCGCAATCGGACGTAAGCGTATTGATCAACGGCCAAAGCGGAACCGGGAAAGAAGTTTTTGCCCAGGCCATTCACAACGCCAGCCCGCGCAGCCACAAGCCCTTTATTGCCATTAACTGCGGCGCATTGCCGGAACAACTGCTGGAGTCTGAGCTGTTTGGTCATGCGCGCGGCGCCTTTACCGGCGCGGTGAGCAATCGTGAAGGGCTGTTTCAGGCCGCGGAAGGCGGGACGCTGTTTCTCGATGAGATTGGCGATATGCCCGCGCCGTTGCAGGTTAAATTGCTACGTGTATTGCAGGAGCGAAAAGTGAGGCCGCTGGGCAGTAACCGCGATATCGATATTGATGTGCGGATCGTTTCCGCGACCCACCGTGATTTACCCAAAGCGATGGCTCGGGGGGAATTTCGCGAAGATTTGTACTATCGCCTCAACGTGGTGAGTTTGAAGATCCCGGCGCTGGCCGAGCGTACGGAAGATATTCCGCTGCTGGCAAACCATCTGCTGCGCCAGTCTGCTGAACGACACAAACCGTTCGTGCGCGCCTTTTCGACCGATGCCATGAAACGGTTAATGACCGCCAGTTGGCCTGGTAACGTGCGTCAGTTGGTTAACGTGATTGAGCAGTGCGTGGCGTTGACCTCTTCGCCGGTGATCAGCGACGCGCTGGTGGAGCAGGCGCTGGAAGGGGAGAACACCGCGCTGCCGACCTTTGTTGAAGCGCGTAACCAGTTTGAACTCAACTACCTGCGTAAGCTGTTGCAAATCACCAAGGGCAATGTGACCCATGCGGCGCGAATGGCGGGGCGCAACCGCACCGAATTCTACAAGTTGCTCTCTCGCCATGAGCTGGATGCAAACGATTTCAAAGAATAAATCTGCGGATTATGTTAGTTTTATTCGATCAAAAGACAGGCGACCTTTTCAAGGAATAGCATGAAAAAGATTGATGCGATTATTAAACCCTTCAAGCTGGACGACGTCCGCGAAGCGCTGGCTGAAGTCGGCATTACCGGTATGACTGTAACAGAAGTGAAAGGGTTTGGCCGTCAGAAAGGCCATACTGAGCTGTACCGTGGTGCGGAATATATGGTGGATTTTCTGCCGAAGGTAAAAATTGAAATTGTGGTCACCGACGATATCGTCGATACCTGCGTCGATACCATTATTCGTACTGCCCAGACCGGTAAAATCGGCGACGGTAAGATTTTTGTCTTCGACGTGGCACGCGTGATTCGTATTCGCACCGGTGAAGAAGACGACGCGGCAATCTAAGCCGCGCCGTGCTTGCCGGATGGCGGTGTAAACACCTTATCAGGCCTACAATATCCCGTAGGCCTGATAAGCGCAGCGCCTTCAGGCATGATGTAATTACAAGACTTTATGCGGGCCGAAGCATTCGTAATGAATGTTCTCGTTTTTCACGCCCAGGCCGACCAGCTGCTTCGCGGCAAACTGCATAAAGCCAACCGGACCGCACAGATAAAACTGCATCGCCGGATCGCTGATTGCGCCTTCCCGTTTGTTCAAATCCATCAGACCAACGCTATCAAACGCACCTTTCGCGCGATCGGCTTCGGTTGGCTCACGATACCAGGTGTGTGCGCTAAAGCGTGGCAGCGTTTTGCCCAGTTCATTCACTTCATCGGCAAAGGCATGTACATCGCCATTTTCTGCCGCGTGGAACCAGTTAACCTGCGCCGTATGATTCGCTTTTGCCAGCGTATCCAGCATCGCCAGCATCGGGGTCTGACCTACGCCTGCTGAAATCAGAGACACTGGGGTATCGGTCGCGACGTCCATAAAGAAATCGCCCGCAGGTGCGGCTAAGTGAACGATGTCGCCAACATTCGCATGGTTGTGCAGCCAGGTGGAAACCTGACCACCGTCTTCACGCTTCACAGCAATACGGTAGCCTTTGCCATCGGGTTTACGGGTCAGTGAGTACTGACGAATTTCCTGATGCGGGAAACCTTCCGGCTTCAGCCAGACGCCCAGGTATTGCCCCGGATGATATTCAGCCACTGCGCCACCGTCGACAGGTTCAAATTCAAAGCTGGTGATAAGCGCACTGCGTGGGTTTTTTGCCACGATGCGGAAAGGACGGGTACCTTCCCAGCCGCCATTTTTATTGGCATTTTCGCTGTAGATCTGCGCTTCACGGTTGATGAAAACGTTCGCCAGCACGCCGTATGCTTTGCCCCATGCATCCAGAACTTCCTGGCCTGGGCTGAACATTTCGTCCAGCGTTGCCAGCAAATGGCCACCTACGATGTTGTACTGCTCCGGCTTAATCTGGAAGCTGGTATGCTTCTGCGCGATTTTCTCAACGGCAGGCAACAGCGCCGCCAGGTTCTCGATATTGCTGGCATACGCGGCAATAGCATTAAACAGCGCTTCCCGCTGATCGCCATTACGCTGGTTACTCATGTTGAAGATTTCTTTCAACTCTGGGTTATGCGTAAACATGCGATCGTAGAAATGGGCGGTCAGCTTCGGGCCTGTTTCAACCAGCAGGGGAATGGTGGCTTTCACTGTAGCGATGGTTTGTGCGTCAAGCATACGGTCTTCCTTTATCTGAAATTTCAATGATGTATGTCAAATGCATCTTATAAAAAATACCCCTGCATTGTAAATGGTTCTTTGTAACTTTGCGTTGTAAAGGTTACATCGTGAAAAATCTGCATCACAAACCTGAAAAGAAATCCGTTGAAATTCAGCAGACCTTTGTTCTCCAAAGCCTTGCGCGCCGTGAAGGTAATCGTTTGCGTAAAATCCTTTGTCAAGACCTGTTATCGAAGAATGATTCGGTTATACTGTTCGCCGTCGTCCAACGGGACTGCCTTTTTAGGCCGAAATTCTATTGTTAGCTGAGTCAGGAGATGCGGATGTTAAAGCGTGAAATGAACATTGCCGATTATGATGCCGAACTGTGGCAGGCTATGGAGCAGGAAAAAGTACGTCAGGAAGAGCACATCGAACTGATCGCCTCCGAAAACTACACCAGCCCGCGTGTTATGCAGGCGCAGGGTTCTCAGCTGACCAACAAATACGCTGAAGGTTATCCGGGCAAGCGCTACTACGGCGGTTGTGAGTACGTTGATATCGTTGAGCAATTGGCTATCGATCGTGCAAAAGAGCTGTTTGGCGCTGACTACGCTAACGTACAGCCGCACTCCGGCTCCCAGGCTAACTTCGCTGTTTACACCGCTCTGCTGCAACCGGGTGATACCGTTCTGGGTATGAACCTGGCGCAAGGCGGCCACCTGACTCACGGTTCCCCGGTTAACTTCTCTGGCAAGCTGTACAACATCATCCCTTACGGTATTGATGAGTCCGGTAAAATTGACTACGAAGATATGGCTAAGCAGGCCAAAGAGCACAAGCCGAAGATGATCATCGGCGGCTTCTCTGCTTACTCCGGCGTTGTTGACTGGGCAAAAATGCGTGAAATCGCCGACAGCATTGGCGCATACCTGTTCGTTGACATGGCGCACGTTGCGGGCCTTATCGCCGCAGGCGTTTACCCGAACCCGGTTCCACACGCACACGTAGTGACCACCACCACCCACAAAACCCTGGCGGGTCCGCGCGGCGGCCTGATCCTGGCGAAAGGCGGTGACGAAGAGCTGTACAAAAAACTGAACTCCGCGGTGTTCCCAAGCGCGCAGGGCGGCCCGCTGATGCACGTGATCGCGGCGAAAGCCGTGGCGCTGAAAGAAGCGATGGAGCCTGAGTTTAAGGTTTACCAGCAGCAGGTTGCCAAAAACGCCAAAGCGATGGTGGAAGTGTTCCTGAACCGTGGCTACAAAGTGGTATCTGGCGGTACTGAAAACCACCTGTTCCTGCTGGATCTGGTTGATAAAAACCTGACCGGTAAAGAAGCTGACGCCGCACTGGGCCGCGCTAACATCACTGTTAACAAAAACAGCGTGCCGAACGATCCGAAGAGTCCGTTTGTGACTTCCGGTATCCGTATCGGTTCTCCGGCTGTAACTCGCCGTGGCTTTAAAGAAGCGGAAGTGAAAGAGCTGGCTGGCTGGATGTGTGACGTTCTGGACAACATCAATGACGAAGCCGTTATCGAGCGCGTCAAAGGTAAAGTTCTGGATATCTGCGCACGCTTCCCGGTTTACGCGTAATTCTGCTTAACGCAAAACGAAAGGCCGCTGATGCGGCCTTTTTTCATGCTCATCCCGGTCAACGAATCGTCTGTAGTTGCTCCTCCACATACAGATAACCAATTCCCATCAGCTGTTGTGCGCGGCTCAGCTTGCCAAAGCCGATTTGGGTTGCTCTGGTGCGAGTCGCGTCACGATGATCGAAGGGGTTAAATCCCGTCTGCCTGATGATGATATTCAGCCACTCTTCCCCAAAGCCACAGCTGCGGCCGTATAACAAAATATTGTTTATATTTAAGGTATTCAGGAAGTTGTAGAGACTAAGTCCGATGGCGTTGGCCGAGTCTTCAACCCAGGCATGAAGGCGTAAATCCCCCTGTTGCCATTTTTCAATCAAGGCATCAATGGTTAGTGCTTCAGGATTATCAGCGAGATCGGGGCGCGTTTTTAACCACATTCTCGCCTGTTTTTTTAGCGCGCTGAGGGACGCTACGGTTTCCAGACAACCGTATCGACCACAATCGCAGGCTACGCCATCAGGGTTGATAATCGTGTGCCCGATTTGTCCGCTGCCGTAGAGACTGCCGCGCCATACCTGGTCGTTGATAACAAATGATGAGCCAATACCATAATCGACATTGATGACGCAAAAGTCCCGATACTGACCGTCGTTTTGCCATTTTTCCGCCAGCGCCAGCATCACACAATCGTTATCGACCATGACGCGCACGTTGAGTTTTTCTTCCAGTAGGTATTTCAACTCCACGGGTTGTTTCCAGGGCGCCTGCGGCATCGTCTGCGATACGCCAGTTCCCGCATCAACCTGTCCATGAACCGCCAACGCCAGATTGATTTTTCGATTAGGCCAATTTTTACGGTACTGATGCCAGCATTTCTCAATGGCCGCGAGTAATGCCTGGGGATGGGGGGCGTCAATCGCATGGTATTCAACGTCGCCTTTTGGACTCAGGCAGGCGTTGCCAAGCTGGCACTCGATACTGGTAGGCGTGATGTTCATGCATAAGGTCCAGTCACCCTCCGGGGCGATAAGCCAGGCGCCGCTGCTATGGCCGCGTGACAGACGGTCGTCCGGTACATTTACGACGCGTCCCTCTTCCTCCAGCTCCTGAAGAATATTGCTGACGGCAGGAATCGAGATTTGTGCCAGTCGGGCGAGGGTCGATTTGCTGGCTCGTTTCTTGCGATACAGGTACTCCAGCAGCACACCCTTGTTGTAATGGCGAATTTGCTGATTGTTAATGCAGGCTTTCATACACTAAACCTTGTTAACTAAATTGCGTGATTATTGTGCGTAAAACCCGTAATTCTGTCCATTACACTGCTCTCATTATTTCACTCTAGTATGTCTTGTTAACTTTGAGGGCGTTATGAGTTCAGTAAACGTTTGGCAGGAGACGGTACATATTCCGACCTATGAAACGGGGGCGCAGGATGTACATCCCATGTTTCTGGAGAATCGGGTTTATCAGGGGTCTTCCGGGGCCGTGTATCCCTACGGTGTGACGGATACGCTGAGCGAGGATAAAACGTTAAAGGCCTGGCAGGCGGTATGGCTGGAAAATGATTATATCAAAATCATGATCCTGCCTCAGCTTGGGGGCCGCGTGCATCGCGCATGGGATAAGGTGAGGCAGCGTGATTTCGTTTATCACAATGACGTTATCAAACCCGCGCTGGTGGGGCTGCTTGGTCCGTGGATCTCCGGGGGGATCGAGTTCAACTGGCCGCAGCACCATCGACCCACTACGTATATGCCGGTGGATTTTACGATTAGCGAAAATGACGATGGCTCAAAAACAGTGTGGGTTGGCGAGACAGAGCCGATGCATGGGCTGCAGGTGATGACCGGATTTACTCTGCGCCCGCAACGTGCAGCGCTGGAGATTGGCAGTCGGGTCTACAACAGCAATGCCACGCCGCGTCATTTCTTATGGTGGGCGAATCCGGCAGTGAAAGGTGGCGACGGGCATCAAAGCGTCTTTCCACCGGATGTCACCGCGGTGTTTGATCACGGCAAACGTGCGGTTTCAGCCTTCCCGATCGCCACCGGAACGTATTACAAGGTGGACTATTCGGCGGGTGTTGATATCTCTCGCTATAAAAATGTTCCGGTACCGACCTCCTACATGGCGGAAAAGTCAGAATACGATTTTGTCGGCGCCTGGTGCCATGATGAAAATGGCGGGCTTCTGCATGTTGCGGATCATCATATCGCGCCGGGGAAAAAACAGTGGAGCTGGGGGTATAGCGAATTTGGTCAGGCATGGGATAAAAATCTGACCGATGAGAATGGGCCTTATATCGAACTGATGACCGGTATTTTTGCCGATAACCAACCGGATTTTACCTGGCTTGACCCATTTGAAGAAAAGCGTTTTGAGCAATACTTCCTGCCTTACCACTCGCTGGGCATGGTACAGAACGCCTCGCGCGATGCGGTGATTAAACTACAGCGTGATGACGAGGGGATTGCCTGGGGTGTGTATGCCATTTCGCCTCTTTCCGCCCACCGTCTTACCCTTTGCGAAGAGGGGAACCCGCAGCCGCTGTTGGATGAAGTGATTGAGCTGATGCCATGCGCCGTTGTGCAGGGGGCGTTAACCGGGATTAATCCCGCTCGTCTGACGATAACGCTGTCCGATCGCCACGACAGGAGCGTATTGCGTTATCAGGAACATCAGCCGCAGGAGATACCGCTGCCGGAAGTGGCGAAAGCCCCGCTAAGCGCGGATGAGATCGGCAGCGTGGATGAGGCGTGGTTTATCGGCCAGCATCTGGAGCAATATCACCACGCCAGCCGTTCACCTTTCGACTATTACCTTCGCGGCCTTGAGCTGGATCCACTGGATTACCGCTGCAATCTGGCGCTGGCGATGCTGGAATATAATCGCGCCGACTACGTACGAGCGAGCGATTATGCCACTCAGGCGTTGGCGCGTGCGCATCGCCTGAACAAAAATCCGCAGTGCGGGCAGGCAAGCCTGATCCGCGCCAGCGCCAGAGAACGGCTACAGCAATGGCACGATGCGCAGGAGGATTTTGGGCGCGCAGTGTGGAGTGGTAACAGCAAAGCGGGCGGATATTATGGGCTTGCCAGGCTGGCTACGCGAAATGAGCGTTACGATGATGCCCTGAATTTTTGTCGGCAGAGTCTGCTGGCGTGTCAGACCAACCAGGATGTGCTGTCTCTCGAAACATTATTACTGCACCTCACCGGTCGTCATGGCGAGGCACTGCAACTGACCGAAAACCTGCTGCGCGACTATCCGCTGAATCCCACTTTCTGGTGGGTGAAAGCGACGATCTCTGCAGCCGAATCGGACATGGCCCGCTGGGTGGGCGTCTGCCAGTCGCGGGATATTAACGCCTTGCAGACCGCCGGATTATTGCTGGACTGGGGAATGACTGAGCGGGCGAAAGCCGTCCTGACCGCGCTTAACTGCCAGAAAACGCTACCGCTCTATTTGCAAGCCAGTTTGAGCGAGGGGAATGAGCGCCTTGCGCTGATAAACCGCGCGCGCGAGGTGTTTCCTGACTTTGTGCGTTTTCCCAATCTGCTGCCGGAAGTGGCGGCGCTGGAAAATGTCACAGAGTGCTATTTTGCTCAGCACCTGCTCGCCTGCTTTCACTACAGCCGGCGTAACTATGAGAAAGCGACTCACCTGTGGCAGCGCTGTGTTGAGATGGCCCCTGATTTTGCTGATGCCTGGCGAGGGCTGGCGATTCATGCGTGGAATAAACTGTCTGATGCCAGTCTGGCGACGGCGTATCTGGATAAAGCGTGTGAGCAACAACCGCAAGACGCTCGTCTTTTGTTTGAGCGCGATCTGCTGGATAAGCTCACTGCCGCAGAGCCAGGCAAACGCCTTGCCCGGCTGGAGGCAAATCTCGCTACGGCACTGAAACGCGACGATTTAACGGCGGAGCTGCTGCATCTTTGGCATCTCGCCGGGAAAACGGATCACGCGGCCGGGATCCTTTCTTCGCGTAAGTTTCATCCCTGGGAAGGTGGCGAAGGAAAAATAACCAGTCAGTTTATTATCAATCACCTTTTGCGAGCCTGGCAGCATATTCAGCACCAGCGTCCGCAGCAGGCTGAAGCGTTGCTGACTGCCGCGCTGCACTACCCGGATAACCTCAGCGAAGGACGGTTGCCGGGTCAGACCGATAACGATATCTGGTTCTGGCTGGGGATTTGCGCCCGGCAGCAGGGTATGGAAGAACGTGCTGTCGAGTGTTTCCAGAAAGCGGCGCGGGGCGATCGGACGATCAACATTCATAGCTACTACAACGATCAGCCGGTGGATTACCTCTTCTGGCAAGGTATTGCCTTGCGGATGACGGGTGAAAACGCGGCCAGCCACCAGCTTTTCAACGATATGCTGCAATGGTCGCAACACATGGAGGCTGAGCAGGTGGAGGCCGATTTCTTCGCGGTATCCCAACCCGATCTCCTCTCGTTATATGCCGATATCCAAAAGCAGCATCAGGAGAAATGTTTGCTTGTGCGCTCCCTGGCGACGGCAGGACTGGGCGGCGGAGCAAGCTACGAGCAGGCGCTATCTGAGCTGGAAGCGCTCAATCCCGCCTGGGCGAAAGCTGCGCTGTTTCGACAGACAATGCCCTTCGTGCTGCACCTCATTAACTAAAGAACGTTTACTGTAATCTTTGAGCGGCCTGACCCGCCGCTTTCTTCGGGATGTTTAGAATATGTGAAATCGCCCGGCGGACGCTTATGTTCCGCCGAAGCTAAACAACAATAAATGCCTGACCCTACAGGAGGCACGTATGTCTAAAAATAAGGTAGTCTCATTTTTTTCATATTTACTGTTAACGTTGTTGAGTATTTCATTCCCCGGCTTTAGCGCAGAGAAAGAGATTACCGTCGGTGCAATCTACCTTGATACTCAGGGGTATTACGCTGGCGTACGTCAGGGCGTTCAGGATGCGGCACTAGAGAATCAGGCAAAAATTCAGCTCATTGAAACCAATGCTCAGGGCGATATTTCCAAAGAGAGTTCGTTTATCGATACGCTGGTCGCGCGCAACGTGGACGCCATTATTCTCTCTGCCGTTTCAGAAAACGGCAGCAGCCGCGCGGTTCGCCGGGCCAGTGAAGCCGGTATTCCGGTGATTTGCTACAACACCTGTATCAATGATAAAGGCGTGGACAAGTATGTCTCTGCCTACCTGGTTGGCGATCCGGTTGAATTTGGTAAAAAGCTGGGGGAGGCCGCGGCTGATTATTTTATTGCACAAAAAATCAGTGCCCCAAAAATTGCGATAATTAACTGTGAAGCGTTCGAGGTCTGTGTGCAGCGGCGTAAAGGCTTTGAAGAGGCGCTAAAAGCACGCGTTCCGGATATGCAGATTGTCGCGAATCAGGAAGGAACTGTTCTCGATAAAGCCATCTCTGTGGGCGAAAAGCTGATTATCTCCTCATCCAGTCTGGACGCCATTATGGGGGAGTCCGGCGGGGCGACGCTGGGTGCGGTTAAAGCGGTCCGCAATCAAGGGAAAGCGGGCAAAATTGCCGTGTTCGGCTCGGATATGACAACGGAAATCGCTCAGGAATTGCAAAGCTATCAGGTGCTGAAAGCCGTTGTCGACATTTCGGGTAAGAAAATGGGCAATGCCGTTTTCGCACAAGCCATGAATGTGATTAATAAAACCCCACAGGCAAACAAAATCATCCCTGTGGACATCGATACCTACGTTAAATCTGAAGATGGTAAGCAGTGGCTGACTACGCATGTCGACGGTCTGCCTTGATGACTCTTGTCCGTTAACTGAGGTAGAGATGTGATGACAGCAAGTGAAAAAACGTCGACACCGGTCGCGAAGATAGTCGCAGGAAATAAGCGTTATCCCGGCGTCGTGGCGCTGGATAACGTGAATTTTATGCTCTCAAAAGGTGAGGTTCGGGCGCTATTGGGGAAAAATGGCGCGGGAAAGTCCACGCTCATTCGTATGCTGACCGGCAGTGAAAGTCCTGATAGCGGCGAAATTTGGTTGGGTGGAACCCGCCTTGAGGGCAGCGATGCCACGCTGACGCGACGCGCAGCGGAGTTGGGGGTCAGAGCCGTATACCAGGAGCTGAGTCTGGTTGAGGGATTGACGGTTGCTGAAAATCTCTGTCTTGGTCAATGGCCGCGTCGTAATGGCATGATTAATCAGACTATGATGGCTCGCCAGGCGACAGAGGCACTGGCGGCTCTCGGTGTTGATGTTCCACCCGATGCTTTAGTCGGGACGTTGAGTCCGGCACAAAAGCAACTGGTGGAGATTGCCCGTGTAATGAAAGGCCAGCCGCAGGTGGTTATTCTCGATGAACCGACCAGCTCGCTGGCTAATGCGGAAGTTGAGTTGGTGATCAACGCGGTAAAACGGATGTCAGCGCTGGGCGTCGCCGTGATTTATGTCAGTCATCGCATGGAGGAGATCCGCCGTATCGCCTCTTGCGCAACGATCATGCGCGATGGTCAGGTCGCCGGGGATGTTACGCTGGAGAGCACGACCACTCAGGAAATCGTATCGTTGATGCTGGGCAGGGAACATATCGATCTCCCGCGGGTTAAACCCGGCATCTCGCTAACGACTCCGGTTCTGCAGGTTGCGCAATTATGCCATCCGCCAAAGCTACATAATATTAGCTTTACGCTGCACCGGGGCGAAGTCCTGGGGATTGCAGGTCTGCTGGGATCGGGCCGTAGCGAATTACTCAAGGCAATCATTGGATTAGAGTCATTTTCCCGCGGAGAAATCACGCTGAACGGCGTGATTTCTCCGCAGCCTGATTATGCCGCAATGCTCAAAAGCGGCGTGGGCTATACCCCGGAAAACCGTAAAGAAGCGGGGATCATTCCGCTACTGGGTGTGGATGAAAACACGGTAATGACCAACCGACACAAGGTGAGTCAGCGTGGCGTGTTGAACTGGCAGCGGATCCAGGCGCTGACGGCGGCGGTGATGAGCAGGATGACGGTAAAAGCGGCAAATACGCAGACCGCAATCGGGACGTTATCGGGCGGCAATCAGCAAAAGGTGGTCATTGGACGCTGGGTATATGCCGAAAGCGAAATTTTGCTCCTTGATGAGCCGACGCGCGGCGTCGATATCGAAGCCAAACAGCAGATATATCGTATCGTGCGTGAGCTGGCCGCAGAAGGAAAAAGTGTCATCTTCATTTCCAGCGAAATAGAAGAACTGCCTTTAGTTTGCGATCGTATTTTGCTGCTGCAAAACGGCGAATTTACCCGCGAGCTTTTAGCCCCTGTAAATGTCGATGAATTAATGTCGGCCATTCTATCCACGCACTAGCCATTACGTTTATTGAGGAAATAACAGATGTCTGCCTCATCATTAACGCTGCCGCAAGGCAAAAGTACCGCGCCAAAGCAATTTATTAGCAATCATATTAATGAAATTGGTTTGCTGGTGGTTATTGCTATTTTATATCTGGTATTTTCATTGAACGCGCCAGGATTTATTTCGTTAAATAACCAAATGAACGTCCTCCGGGATGCCGCAACTATTGGGATTGCCGCATGGGCAATGACGCTCATTATTATTTCCGGTGAGATAGACGTGAGTGTTGGGCCGATGGTGGCGTTTATCTCCGTCTGTCTGGCCTTCCTGTTACAGTTTCAGGTGCCGCTTAGCCTTGCCTGCCTGATGGTGTTAATTCTGGGCGCCGCGCTGGGCACGCTTGCTGGCGTATTGCGTGGCGTATTTAGCGTTCCAAGCTTCGTGGCCACATTAGGTTTGTGGAGCGCCTTACGCGGTATGGGACTGTTTATGACCAACGCGCTTCCGGTACCGATTGATGAAAATGAGGTGCTGGAATGGCTCGGTGGGCAGCTTTTTGGCATCCCGGTGTCGGCACTCATTATGCTGATTCTGTTCGTCATCTTTGTCTTTATCAGCCGCAAGACTGCGTTTGGTCGCTCCGTTTTTGCCACCGGCGGGAATGCGACCGCCGCGCAGCTTTGCGGGATTAACGTTAAGCGGGTGCGTATTTTGATTTTTACGCTCTCCGGTTTGCTGGCTGCCATTACCGGGATTCTGTTGGCCGCCAGGCTTGGCTCAGGTAATGCGGGGGCGGCAAATGGACTGGAGTTTGACGTCATTGCGGCGGTTGTGGTCGGAGGCACCGCGCTGTCCGGCGGTCGCGGTTCACTGTTTGGCACTTTATTAGGCGTACTGGTGATTACCCTTATTGGTAATGGACTGGTGCTGCTGGGAATTAACTCTTTCTTCCAGCAGGTTGTTCGCGGACTAATTATTGTGGTGGCAGTGCTGGCGAATATATTGCTGACCCAACGTAACAGTAAACATTAATATTTATTAATTTATGTAGAGGGAATGATGAAAACAATGCTGGCTGCTTTTTTACCGGGAAATTCCACCGTTGAACTCAGAGAAATTCCTGTGCCAACGCCGGGGATCAATCAGGTTCTTATTAAAATGAAGTCATCAGGAATTTGCGGGAGCGATGTTCATTATATTTATCATCAGCATAGGGGGACTGCTGCTGCGCCGGATAAGCCATTGTATCAGGGGTTTGTTAACGGTCATGAACCTTGTGGACAAATTATTGAAACCGGGGCTGGCTGTCGACACTTCAAAGCGGGTGACCGGGTGCTGGTTTACCATATTTCCGGCTGCGGATTCTGTTCCAACTGCCGACGGGGTTTTCCGATCTCCTGTACCGGGGAGGGCAAAGCCGCCTACGGCTGGCAGCGCGACGGGGGTCATGCTGAATATTTATTAGCGGAAGAGAAAGACCTGATTCATCTCCCGGATGCCCTGAGCTATGAAGACGGGGCGTTTATTAGCTGCGGCGTTGGGACAGCCTACGAAGGTATTCTGCGTGGCGAAGTGTCCGGCAGTGACAACGTTTTGGTTGTCGGCCTCGGGCCTGTCGGCATGATGGCCATGATGCTGGCGAAGGGGCGTGGGGCGAAGCGCGTTATTGGCGTCGATATGCTGCCGGATCGCCTGGCGACGGCAAAACAGCTGGGCGTGATGGACAACGGATTCCTGGCCACGACGGAGAATCTACCGGCGCTGATTGCCGAACTGACGCACGGCGGCGCGGACGTGGCGCTGGATTGTTCCGGTAATGCAGCGGGTCGTCTGCTGGCATTGCAGTCGACAGCGGACTGGGGGCGGGTTGTCTATATCGGTGAAACCGGGAAAGTTGAATTTGAAGTGAGTGCCGACCTGATGCATCACCAGCGGCGTATTATTGGCTCCTGGGTAACCAGCCTGTTCCATATGGAGAAATGCGCCCGCGATCTGACCGACTGGAAGCTTTGGCCGCATAGTGCGATTACGCATCGTTTTTCTCTTGAACAGGCAGGGGAAGCCTATGCGCTGATGGCGAGCGGGAAGTGCGGCAAAGTGGTTATTAACTTTCCGGATTAAGGGGGCCAGATGACGCTTTATACGCTGGAAAATAGCAATCTGCGGCTTCAGGTTGCGGAGCAGGGCGGGGCGATTGAGGGACTGTGGTGGCAACATCAGGGGGAAATGAGCCCCGTGCTGCGCCCAGGCCTGAAAAGCGGAATTGCGGTGGAATCGTCTTGTTTCCCCCTCGTGCCGTTCGGTAATCGGGTGAGCGGAAATCGGTTTCGCTCACCGGCGGGAGAGCATCAGCTGCAACCTAACGTTGAGTGGGACCGCCATTACCTTCACGGCGATGGCTGGCTGAATCGCTGGCGCTGTGTGGCACACTCTCCGACGCAGCTCAGACTGGAGTATATCCATCGGCAGGGAGTCTATCTTTATACGGCGCAGCAGGTTTTTACCCTGAGCGCCAGCGGGGTTGAGGTTGAACTGATCGTCACCAATGAGGGGGATTCGCTCCCGTTTGGCCTGGGCTGGCATCCCTATTTCCCGCTGTCGCCGGGAACCCGTATACAGGCGCATGCCAACGGCTACTGGCTTGAGAAAGAACACTGGCTAACCGGCGCGCACCAGGAGAGCTTGCCGCAAGAGCTGGATTTCAATCAGCCCGCTCCGCTGCCTGAACATTGGGTGAATAATGGTTTCTCCGGCTGGGATGGGGCTGCGGCAATCCAGCAACCCGATTTGGGGTATCAGCTTTTGATGACTACCGAGCCACCTGCGCCCTGCTATTTTGTTTTTGTTTCCGATCCGGCATTTGATAAGGGATATGCATTCGATTTTTTCTGTTTTGAACCCATGAGCCATGCGCCTGACGATCACCATCGCCCGGATTTTGGTCAGTTAACCCTGTTGGCATGCGGCGAAAGCATGCGGCAAAAGATGACTCTGAATATTCAGTCTTATTAAACTCCCTGCCCGGAAACGGGCAGGAATAACGTCAACTTCGGCGGCTTCTATACTTATTCCGGCGTTGTTGACTGGGCAAAAATGCGCTTATCAGGCTGCTATCACAACGACTTCAGCGGCACGCCTTCATCGCATAGCGCTTCCTCGCTTACCACTCGTCCTGAATGAATTAACTTACGCAGTGCGCGCACTTCGCGTCCATTGTTGAGCGCTACTGCGCCAATTAGCTTCCCATCATGCAGTTGGAACCAGATAGCCTTGCCGTCATCCGGATTGCCACGACATAACCATGTTTGCCCTTGCATATCGCCAACAAATTGCAGATTGTCATTAAATTGGTCGGTCCAGAACCAGCCTGGCGTCTTCTCCGGCAACGGCAGATTAAGCATTGCGGCAGCGGCAATCTGTGCCTGGTTATTGGCATTTTCCCAGCTTTCTACTCGTTCTAACGAACCGTCAGGCTGGCGCGTTATCGCCACATCACCGGCGGCGAAAATCGCGGGATCGGAGGTGATGCAGGCGGAGTCAACGATAATACCGTTAGCCGTCTCCAGCCCCGCTTCGCGAGCCTGCGCATCATTCGCCACGATGCCGATGCCATAAACCAGCGCATCGGCCTGTAGCGTCTCGCCGTTTTGCAGGGTAAGCGAGAGAAACTCTCCCGCTTCAGCGTGCTCAATGGCGCTGTTGAGCAGCACCCGCACCCCTGCCCGTCGGTGGCGGTTTAGCAGATAGTCGCGCACCGGAGCAGGGGCGTTGCGACCCATTACCGTTGAGGCCAGCTCCACTAACGTCACCCTACAGCCGCGTTGGATCGCGCTGGCCGCTAATTCCAGGCCAATGGTGCCCGCACCGACAATCACAATCGACTTGCCCGGCAGCAAGACACCGCGCAGACGTTCGGCATCTGTGGCGTGACGCAGGGTAAAGCAACGTTCGCCCAGTTTATCCAGCAGCGGCAGCGGTCTGGCGGCGGCCCCGGTCGCCAACAGCAACTGCGACCAGCGGTAGGACTGACCATCGGCGAGCATCAGCGTGCGCGAGGTGCGGTCAATCTGACGCAGCGTGACGCCAAGATGCAGCTGTACGTTGTTCTCCCGCCACCAGTCAGCGTTCAGGATCGGCTGTCGCTGTGGATTTTCGTCCAGCAGCATCGCTTTGGAGAGCGGAGGGCGTTCATAGGGCAGATACGGCTCATCGGAAAACAGATGCAATTCGCCGTTAAATCCTTGCTGACGCAGTGCGACGGCGGCCATTGCCGCAGCCTGACCACCGCCGACGATAGCGATAACTTTATGGCTCATAACGCCTCCTCAGAGATCCAGTCCGGCGGCAACGTGACGAATACCGCGAATGCCCAAACCGGCATCGGCATTGATCATCACGCCACTCAATGTGCGATTGTTGCGCTTTGACGCCAGCATCACATACGGGCCGGTAAAATCCGCTGGCTCAGGAAAAAACTGCAACGGCAAAATGGCGGCGATTTTTTCCGGCGTCAGCGACTGCATAATCGACGTATCGCCCTGGCCCAGCGCCTGTGGGCCGCGCAGATCGGTCGCCATGCCGCACGGACCGACGCCGTTGACGCGCACCTTTGGCGCCAGCTCGTAGGCTAACTGGCGAATCAACCCGGTGGCGGCATGTTTAGAGGCGGTATACAACGGACCGCCGCCGCCGGGATACCACGCCGCGTTGGAAAGGGTAAAGATGATGTTGCCTTCGCTGGCGATAAGCGCAGGGGCGCAGGCTTTTGCGCCCAGCAGATAGCCCAGCACGTTGACGTTAAACAGCTCATGAAAGCCGCTCTCCAGCGCGTCTGCTGGCGTATTGACCAGCGAGGCGTTGTGATCCCATATCCCGGCGTTGCCGATCAAACAGTCCAGCGTGCCGTAGCGCGCCAGAATTTGATCCACCGCGCGCTGATAGTCGGCGTAGCAGGTGACGTTGCCTTCTACTGCCAGCACATGTTCGCCAAAACGTTGGCGCAGGCTGGCGACTTTGGCTGGCGAAAGTTCCAGCGTGGCGACCCGCGCGCCTTCCTCAATGAAACGCTCGACCAGCGCCAGGCCAAGACCGGAGCCGCCGCCGGTGATAAAGACCACGTTATCGCGTAAATCGCTCATCTCGCGTCCTCTGGAATATCAACGAACACATCGCTACCTTCCACGTACACTGCGTAGGTGGTCAGCGGATCGGTGGCAGGTAAACACAACGCCTTACCGGTTTTCAGGCAGAAACTGGCGGCATGCAGCGGGCATTCCACCGTCGCATCGTCTTCCAGATAACCTTCCGACATCGAGGCATTACCGTGGCTACAGCGATCGTTAATGGCATAAAACTCGCCGCCAACGTTGAACAGCGCGATGACGGGCGAGGTGTCGAGCCGGAGCGCTTCACCCTCCGGCAAATCCCCTACGGGGCAGGCATAAATACGACTCATCAGAACAATACACTCAAGTTGTGGGAGGTGATCACCGCTTGATCCAGCACGATCTCACGCTCCAGTAAGAGCCACTCATCGCCCGGTAAACGGCGCACTTTGTCCATGCGCATGCCGACGTAAAAGGTTTCATCGCGCTCTTTTTGCGCGCGATACAGCAGATAGTTAAGGCGCACGGCGAATACATCCGGCACTTCGGTTTCACTGACCTGGCAGTTGCTGATCAGGTGCCGGGTACGCGACGGCGGCTCCTCTGCCCAGGCCATCCCGGTTTCCAGTCGTGCAATACGGCGTTCAAGCTGATCTTTGTTGTCGTTAAAAATCCAGGTGGTTGGCGGCTGCACGCCTTTGCGACGGTCGCGCGTCTGGGCATTGACCGTTGTGCGCATGGTATAGCGAATGTCGTCATCCAGCTGTGCCAGCCAGTCGCGAAACTGCCAGTCATCCAGCAGGCTGGCTTCATGGTAGAGAAACTGCGTAATGCGGTGATGCAGTTCCAGGGAAACTAAAGCACTCATTTCATCACCTCCTGCTGGTAAGCGGCGGTTTTTTCCTGCACTTCCTGCCAGCTTTCGCTGCTGAGTAAATCAGCCCAGCGCTGATACATGCCGCGGGCGGCGGTTTCTGAGAAGATGTAGTTGGTGATCCCCGGAATGCCGTCTTCACGACGTTTCTCCTGACCTAACCCCATTTCCAGGCACAGTTTGCTATTACGCGCCCGATGGCCCTTCAGAAGTTTTTGAATTTCACACCAGTTTTCCGAGTCGTCCTGTTCAAGGAATCCGGCGGGGCCAAAAGCGCGCGTAGCGCTGTTTTCAAATGCGGCTTTCACTTCATCAGAGGCGGCTTTATCGGTAATACAGAACGCCCACACTTCAACCTGATCAGGACCGCGCGGATGCCAGACGCGCAACGTAGCGGTACCATTGAGCCAGGAAAGCGTTGGGAAAATGTTGTTGTGACCGGCCAGACGCAGGGCACGAACCTTACCCAGACGCTGTTCAGCTTCCGCGTAGGTGTCGCGGTAGTAGCTGGAGACTTCGCCGTCGACCCACACGTTGGCATCCGGCTTTTCGGTAAAGAAGAAGCCGCTGCCGTGCCCGTCCTGGCCGAACTGTAGTGCATCTTTGGCGGTTTCCCACACCGGGCGAGCGGTTTGTCCGTCACCGAGGCGTTTATCGCTACCGTCGTCTTTTGCCCCCAACACCTGCACAGCGGAGGCATGACTGAACAATGCGTGATACTGATCGCTGGCAAACTGTTCGGCGGGGAATTTCCAGTTACAGTCGATGGTCCACTTCTGTACGCCGCCGACGATTTCTGTGCCGCCTTCGCGGCGGTCAAGCACACCGTCGAGATACCACGCGATGTCGCCGAGATAATCGCGTAGCGTGGGCGCGGTGGTGTCCCAGTTGCCGAAAATCAGCCCTTTATAGCTCTCTACGCCAGGAACTTCGTTCAGTCCCCAGTGCGATTTGCATAGCCCTTGCGGGTAAGCGCGAGGCTCCAGCGGGACGTCGATCAGCTCGCCATTGATACCGTACGACCAGCCGTGATACGGGCAGGTAAAGGCGCGAGTGTTCCCGCAGTCGGCGTAGCTGACGCGCATCGCCCGGTGGCGGCACTGGTTGAGAAACGCTTTGATGCTGCCGTCTTTCTGGCGAACCACCACGACCGCATCCTCGCCCATGTAGGTGTTAAAAAAATCACCGGCTTTGGGGATTTGGCTTTCGTGGGCGAGAAATAGCCAGCAGCGCCCGAAGATGCGCTCCAGCTCCAGTTGGTAAATTTCTGGGTCAGTATAAATCCGTGGGGTTACACGACCGTTTTGCGTGTCGAGCAGTTGGTAGATGTCTAAATTTGAGGGTGTGGTCATATTTTTTAATCCTGAAAGATAAGATGTATTGACCTTCTATTTTTGTGTCATAAGGATGTTGCTGGTTAGTTATCAATCTGTGAAATAGTAAATTTCTACCAGTTGAGACATTTTTTCGATAACAAGGAGAAGGGCATGGAACTGAGGCACTTACGCTATTTTGTGGCGGTGGCGCAGGCGCTGAATTTCACCCGGGCGGCAGAAAAGCTGCATACCTCTCAGCCGTCGTTAAGCAGCCAGATCCGCGATCTGGAAACCTGCGTGGGCGTTCCGTTACTGGTGCGGGATAAGCGAAAAGTTGCGCTGACGGCGGCGGGGGAATGCTTTTTACAGGATGCGCTGGCGATCCTTGAGCAGGCGGAAAATGCCAAAGTTCGCGCCCGTAAAACGGGGCAGGAAGATAATCATTTCGCTATTGGTTTTGTCCCTTCCGCTGAGGTGAATTTGCTCCCGAAAGTGCTGCCCTTATTTCGTTTAAAACAACCGGATACACACATTGAGCTGGTAAGCCTGATAACAACCGAACAGGAAGAAAGGATCCTCAACGGAGAACTGGACGTGGGCTTAATGCGTCACCCGGTGTACAGCCCGGAGCTGGATTATCTGGAGCTGATTCATGAGCCGCTGGTCGTGGTGTTACCGGTGAATCATCCGTTAGCCAATGAGCAAGCGATCTCCGCAGAACAGCTGCATGGCGTAAATTTTGTCAGTACCGATCCCGCTTATTCCGGGGCGCTAGCGATGATTGTCAAAAACTGGTTTCAGCAGCAGGAAAGCCAGCCCAATATTGTGCAGGTAGCGACCAATATTCTGGTGACCATGAATCTGGTCGGCATGGGACTGGGGGTGACTTTGATACCCGGTTATATGAATAATTTTAATACCGGGCAGGTGGTTTTTCGGCCAATCGTCGGTGAAGCGCCAACGCTGGCATTGTTGATGGCATGGAAGAAGGGCGAGCTAAAGCCCGCCCTGCAGCAATTCATCGAACTGGCACAACGCCAGAGGATAGAGTAAACCGCTATTTCACGAGAACGGTAATCGTGGCTGTACCGCTAAATTTACCTGGGGCCGGCGTTCCACCGAGGAGATTGATCGGCCATGCCTCCAGGCTGATGCTCCCCCGGCCGGAAGAATGGATAGCGATTAACCCATTTGTGAACGGGATATCGCGGTGGGTGTCGTCGATACGAGCCATTCTCACGCCGATGTCCGGGATATTATCGGCCTCCCGGCGGCGGGCGACTAACGTGTACTGATCAAGCACATCATCGCCATCAATCCTCATTTCCATATCATTGTTGATGCTTGATGTATCGCCACAGTCGTAGTCAATATCAAAATTGACTGGTGTATAGCCGTCCGGCATCTCATTAAGGGTAGTGAAACGACTGGTGTTGATATAACCGAGATCGACCTGAATGACGTCGCCCTGGTTGATTTTACAGTCCTGAGGCACGGTAATGCTCCCCTGGATGTGCAGCTCGGCGATATCTCCCAGGTTGTTCATTGACGGAGAGGTGGTCGTCGTGCTCCATCCGGCCCGTACGGAGGCGATTTGGGTATCTGGAATCACCAGTTCACCTAAGAAGGGTTTGGTGACGTACAGCGTAAAACGGGTACGTGCGCCAATCGTCACCGGCGCGGCGCGAGTCTCCGCCGGATCGTCGATACATACGCTGCCTTTTTCGCTGCTTATCCCATACGAGCCGCTTTCTCTCAATGGGTCACGGTTTGTCGGTAAGACGGCTGTGGCGCCGGGAATATCGTCAACTTCGGTTTTAATATCCAGATTATCATTCAGATGGTAAAAGCCGCTGAGTTGACCGTTTCCGGATAGCGCGCTGGTGACCGTATAGAACAGCGCCACTCTGCTACCCGCGCCACAGCCGCAATCAATTTGATAAGCACCGCCCGTGAGTGGCGTCGGCAGCTCCAGCGAGGTTCCGGCGACGTTCTGGGCTTGTGTCCAGTCGCTGGAGACATCGGCGTTAAAGCGACCTGATGGACCTGATGCGACGCAGGACCCGTTCGCCGCGTAGACCGGGGCGATAGATAGCGCCAGCAGCGCGGCGGCAATCCCATTTTTCATCCACGAATTCTTTATTGACATAGTGCGTTCCCATTATGTATTGCGGCGCTGCGAGCGGCATCTTCCTGCAGGCTGAAGGTAAACTGGCACTGTTGATCAGGCTGATTGCCCCAGCGCACGGACCACCTCTGCGGCTGATTGTTCACGCCGGTGATATACAGCACGCCGCCTTCATCGACGATGCTTTGCTGTGTCTGGCTGCTGGCTACTGCGCCGAAGGGCAGCGCATTCCCTCGCGCATCGGTGAGTTTCAACAGCACGCGGTAGCCTGTCTGGGCAATAAAGTGCGCCGTTACGGCGGCACCGCGATTAGGCACCACGGTACGCACGGTTTCGGTCACATCGACATTATCCGGCATCATAGTGGTATCGAGAGAGATGGCGTTTTCCTGATACGCGGTCAGATAGGGGATAATGGCATAGCCAAAATAGTCGGTGGCGATGCCCGGATAGTTTTTCACCCGGATACCTGCCGCGCCGTTGGCGTCAATCAGCGCAAAGGCATTACCCAGCGGCTGCGACAGCGTCACGCCGTGGGGATGGGCGACAATACCGCCGGAGAGGCCGTAGCTCATCTGCTGGCTATCGCTGCTGTAGTCGTAGCCCGCATTCATGGTGCCATAGGCAGAGCGATAGCTGCCGTACAGGCTGCTGCTATCACCGCCGCCGCCTTCGCTTTGCCGCTGTTTGAGGCTATAGCTCAGTCGACGGTCTTCCAGCAGCGAGCCGTTGATACCCACTTCGTGCTGTGTGGCGCGATCGCGTTGATCGGTGGTGCGCCAGGTTGCCCGCGCATGCGACAGCCAGCGATCCAGCGGTACGCTCAGGCTGAGCGACAGCGTGCGATCGTTGTCGCTGTCCTGCGAATCGGTGAACTGGCCGCTGAGGTTATAGCTCACGCCCCATAGATTGCCGTTCAGACCGATGGACAGGTTTTTATCCTGCCCCCCGCGATCCCAGTACTTCTGCTGCGAGCCGGAGGCGTAGAAGCTGATACCAGAAAACAGCGACTGGCTGACGGTGAACTGAGCTTCATCGCGCAGGCGGTCGTCGGCGCTGATGTCCTTCTGGTTGGCGTCGGAGAAGTTGAAATAACCGCTGCTGGTGTAGCGATAGTAGCTTACTGACACGCTGGTGCCGCTTTCCGGTAGATCTTTGATGTACTGGGTACGCCAGCTGTAGCCGTGATAGTTTTCATCGTTATCAAGCTGGGTATCCGCACGGCTGACATCCATCGATACCGCCCCAAGTTCGCCGAGCGTAGAGCCGAGACCCAGCGCCAGCGCCCGATAGTCCTGCGAGGCATTCAGGCCACCGTACAGGGTCAACACGTTGTTCAGGCCATAGCTGGCGGTGCTTTCAAGGAACTCCGGCTCGTTGCTGTCCTGCGAGCTGGCGGCGCGAAAGCGCCCGGCGGTGGCGCTGTATTTGAGATATCCCGGCCTCTGCATCTGCGGTAGCGCGGAGAACGGCTGGACGAAGTGCCGCACGCTACCGTCGGCCTCTTCGATAGTGACGTCTAAATCGCCGCTGAAGGAAGAGGGGTAGAGGTCGTTGATTTCAAAAGCGCCGGCCGGGACATTGCTTTGATACAGGGTGTAGCCGTTTTGCCGTACCGTGACGATAGCGCTGGAGTTGGCGATACCGCGAATAGTCGGCGCAAAGCCGCGCTGGCTGTTGGGTAGCATGGTTTCATCGGAGTACAGCCGCACGCCGGTAAACTGATAGCTGGTGAATACCGTGCCTTCCGTTGCGCTCTCGCCCATTACCAGCTGCGATTTCAGACTTTTGATATCCCGCTGCAACCAGCTATTAATGCTCTCCCAGCGTGTGTCGTTATCGTTGTGCGTCCAGGTGGAATAATTGCGCAGCCGCCAGGGGCCGATATTGGCGCCGTTTTGCATATTCAGATACTGGCGCTGGGTGTTATCGCTGTCGTATTGGTTCTGCGAGCCGCTAAAGGCGTAGTTGGTAAACAGCACCGGCATACCGTCGTCCCAGCGGGAGGGGTCAATATAGCCGCGGGCGTCGCGGTACAATGCAATCTGCGGCACGCTGAGATTCAGCCGGCTATGGTTGAAGTCGAACTGAGAGACGCTGCCGGGGATGGCCTGCGCCAGATCGGCAATTATCGTACGGTTGTCCTGCTCCGCAAGCTGCGGATAGTTGTCGATCTTAAAGCCTAACTCACGTAGCTGCCCAAGGGTGAACTGAGGAATCAGCTGGTGGTCTTTACCGGTGATGAACGGCAGCGTACGTTGTACCGTTTTCTTTTTATTAATATAAATATCAACAATATATTCACCAGGGAGCTGGGCGTTATTCTGAGAAAATACGTTGAGATCCACTGCCCGCTGGCCACTTTTCTCCGTTTCCAGCAGCGCCGGGTCAAAATAGAGATCGCTGGCCCAGGCCTGGCATGCGCTCAGGCATCCGCTGACAATCGCGCAATGTATCCAGACAGAGAGCCGTTTCGTGGTTAATAAATGCGGTGTTAATTGCACCATTTCGCTTGTCATTCCTTGAGAGCTATTATCGTGTGGTCAACGTGGGGGACGGCTATTGCAGCGTTCGGGTTTCCGTTTTGGTGGCCCCGCCGTAGTCGTTAATGGCTGCCCACTGCACCGTTTTCCCTGCAGAAGCGGGAACCTCGATCTGTTTATGCTCGCCGGGAGCGATATAGTCGATTTTACTGGTGAGATCGGTTTTCCCGAGCGCAATACCGGCAAAGACGACGTGATAAGCTGATGGGTTATAGATGTCTAACTTATTATTGCTATATTTATATTCGAGAGATTTATAGGCATCGTAAGGTTTACCCGTTAAATTGGCTGGCCGATAGAATAGTTTGATACGCGTTTTAAATACCAGGGTCAGCATATTATTATCGCTGTCGGCAGACTGGCTTTTTGCCGGGATCGCGCGGACGTTAATAAAGAAAAGTGATTCTTTGTTATTAATGATGTTTTCAGATGATTTAATTATTCGTAGTGATGAATCGCTGCCTGAATCCAGACGAAATAGCGGTGGCGTAATAATAAAAGGACCACGCGCCGTTCCTTGCGCATTATCGACCCACGACTGTAATAAATAGGGCAGGTTCTCGCTGCGGTTAGCCACCGGCAGGGCGGCCTCTTTTTTCCCGGCATCGTAGATGACGCGAGTTCTCTCTAGCACAATTCCACCCGCGAGGCACTGGCTGACCCAGCCGCCAAGCAGCATCGATAATACGAGAATAGTGTGTTTTTTCATCACAGTCATCCTTAACCAGACGTCAGAAAACGTCTCTTTCCGTCCTTGCTGGAAGAAAAGAGACGACGTACGGGAATTAGCGGTAGTCTATGGTGACATCCACGCTGGCGTTGGCTTCCTCAGGGGTGATCAGTGATGAATCAACGGTGGAGACGTAATAGGCTTGCAGCCCTACGGTAGTGGTGCCATCGGCTTCCGGGGTAAAACTAACTTTCGGCGTGGTGAGCTTATTCAGCGACATTTGTTGGCCGTCGCTGGCTCTGTCGATACGGATACCCACGCCGGTTGCAGGGGTATCCAGGCTGCTAACGGCGACCAGATCGTCGTGATTGGCCACGGTGCCGCCTGCACGCGTTTCCAGCCACACCTGGAACGAGTTGTCCGTTGTACCATCAACGTGTTCCCACGGGGTGGTTGGGCAATTTTTTAACGGAATATCAACCGGAATCGCCGGGGAACGGTCGCCGACGCTTTTAAACTGAGCAGCGGCGTAGTGACCCAGTTCTACGTTGATGACATCGCCATTAGAAAACTCACAGGTGCTGGTTAGAATTTCACCCGTAAATTCAATGGTGCCATCTGTCGCCCATGCGCTTCCCGCAGAAAGCGCTATCAGGCTAACTGCTATAGATTTTGTAATTTTGTTCATTAAATTCCCTCTTATCCGATAAACCTATTGACAATTAAATTTATGAAAACATACAGGTTAAAATTAATTGCGGGGCGATGGTATTCGATATTCGTGCATAAGCAAGTTAAGGCGTGATGTTTTCAGATTATATTTATTAAAAATAAGCGAATTAACTGTCATTGTATTAAATAATATTAAATTAGTGAGGGGTGAAATATTATAATAACGAATGTTTTTGCTAAGTATTATACTCGTGATGATATTAAGCCCTTAATATTCAGTTGCGTGTTTTTTAGCTAAATATTTTCCTTTCTTGCATTCCTGTTTACTCATCCCATCACATCTTCTGCTGTAAAATTGTACAGGTGTAAATGATTGTGGATTCGGATAGCCAACAGTGTTGGTTAAAAGTGATGTTTGTCACAATTATCTGGTAAATGTGAACAGTAGTACTCTTCAGAATGCGGCTTGTGTCATTAGACTAGGGCTTCTAAAACGGGAGGACCCATGGCTTTGCATTCCACGCGCTGGCTGGCGCTCGGTTATTTCACCTACTTCTTTAGCTACGGTATTTTTCTGCCTTTCTGGAGCGTCTGGCTCGAAGGGCTGGGGCTGACGCCGGAAACCATCGGTTTACTGCTGGGCGCGGGGCTGATTGCACGTTTTCTCGGCAGTTTGCTGATTGCGCCGCGCGTAAGCGATCCCTCTCGTCTGATCTCCGCTTTACGTATTCTGGCCCTGTTGACGCTGGTGTTTGCGCTGGCCTTCTGGGCAGGCACCAACGTGGCGTGGCTGATGGTGGTGATGGTCGGCTTTAACCTGTTTTTATCGCCGCTGGTGCCGTTGACCGACGCGCTGGCCAACACCTGGCAAAAACAGATAACCATGGACTACGGTCGGGTAAGACTGTGGGGATCCGTTGCCTTTGTGATTGGCTCCGCGCTGACCGGCAAGCTGGTGACCCTGTTTGACTATCGGGTGATCCTGGTCCTGCTGTCGCTTGGCGTTGCGTCGATGCTATTGGGGATGATGATCCGCCCGAGCGTGCAGCCGGCGGGGGAAAACCGTCAGCAGGAGAGCGCGGGATGGCCCGCCTGGCGTGCGTTGATAACCCAAAGCTGGCGTTTTCTGGCCTGTGTGAGTTTGTTGCAAGGTGCGCATGCCGCTTATTACGGTTTCAGCGCCATCTACTGGCAGTCTGCTGGATATTCCGCTTCGGCGGTGGGCTATTTATGGTCATTAGGCGTGGTGGCGGAAGTGATTATTTTCGCGCTCAGTCACAAGCTGTTCCGCCGCTTTAGCGCGCGCGATTTGCTGCTGCTTTCCGCCGTTTGCGGCGTGGCACGTTGGGGGTTGATGGGCTGGAGCACTGAGCTACCGTGGCTGATTGTGGTGCAAATCCTCCATTGCGGAACCTTTACCGTCTGCCACCTGGCGGCAATGCGCTATATCGCGACGCGCCAGGGCAGCGAAGTGATACGTTTGCAAGCGGTGTATTCTGCGGTGGCGATGGGCGGCAGCATCGCCATCATGACCGTATTCGCTGGCTACCTGTACCAGAATCTGGGCAACGGCGTATTCTGGGTGATGGCGCTGGTGGCGCTACCGGCAATCTTTCTGCGCCCAAAGGTGGTGGCACAGCCTGCAACGTTATGATTCGAGGATTTTGCGGATCTGCTGCTGCTGGTGCGGCGTAAGTGCCAGATCCGCATGAATCAACGGCGGAGAAAACAGCGGCAGCGGCGTGGTATACGGCGTAATAATCAGCGTGACTCCGCGCGGCGCACCCTGTTTTTGAAAGTCCTGCATCGGCATATGTTTTACGTTGAGCGGCAGCAGCGTCAGTTCGCGCAGCTGTTGCTCAATATGCGCTTCAAGTTGTTCATTGTTGCCGGTCAGCAGGATAATCTGCTTCTCGTGCAAATCCTTCTCCTGCATCAGCCAGGCACCGAAAATAACGGCGACCAGCCCGATCTCTTCTTCTGAAAACTGCACATCGTACTCCGCTTCGAAGCCATGTATCGCCTCGCGGGTAGTACGAACCAGACGGGGATAAAGTCGGCTGAACTCCTCCGGCAGCGTGTTATCTATGCCAATGGCAAACACGCTGCGGTTAAGCGCCTGGGCAAGGTGAATATACAGCTGATCGTTCAGTCCTTGCTCATCGCTGAAGCGTACATTGCCATACTCGCGAAAACGCAGCACCAGCCGTGCAATAGCAAGACGCAGGCGACGATCCTGCTGGTGGTTATCGCGCACAGGGTCGGGGATACGGAGCATTGAGAACAGCAACGCCATAAACAGCGATTCGCCCGGCGGCGCACTCTGCATGACGTGGCGCTGCCAGTGGCGGCCAATTTCCTCAGCGAGCGGATACTCTGCGCAGGATTGCGCCCAGCGTTGCTGGAGCGGATTAAATTCCGGGGTGACTCCCGCGTGATGCTGTAGCAGACAATACTGTAAATACAGGCGCAGGAACTGGATGTCACGGTACTCAAACGGCTTCTGCAAGCGCCGGGAGCACAGATTAATGAGCGCATGCAGATTGGTGTCGTCATACAGCGTACGCGCGATACCTTGTTGTTTCAGCGCCATTTTTAATGCGGGTGTGAAATGCTGGGCGATAAAAGTCGGGCAGATCCGCAGACCGCGGCGCAGCCACTGTAACAGACACAGGCGCTGATTTAGCGGGGTCCCTTCGATCGTATAGCCGCCATTCAGCGCGGTGGTAATCGCGAGTCGGTGATAGCGCTGGATTTCGAGTCCTGCGCCAATAATATCTTCCTCAACAGTGGCATCATCAACGCCATTGAGGCTACTGAAGGTTTGAGCTGTAGCGATTTGCCCTGGCAGGAAAAGCGTCAGCAGCACCTGGCAACGGCGCTGGGGAGCGGAAAGTACAGATGGTGGAGCAAGCGTTGACATCATCTGTAGGATCTCCCGTAAGTATGTTTGATAAGAATAGCTAAAGTTTGCTCATAGATTTGGAGAATGGAATGCTTTCCACCAGGAATGCTGGAGAGCGTCACAGAATTTTTAACGTGCGGAACAGATAGCAGGAGTGGAACGCAGCGCGTTAACTGGCTTTTTCACTGTTTTATCTTCTATTGAGACATAAAAAAAACCCGCCTGAGGGTGACGGGTTGAGAAGACGAGTGGAAATGCGCGGTCTGGTGTTACTGCTCGCGGCTCAGCGTTAATCCCACATCACCGCCAGGATGTACAGACAATAGCGTCTCTTTTGAGTAACCGCTTTCGCTCATCAGACAGGCGCAGGCGGCGTCAAAGATAGCCAGGACCAGTAAAATTGAGGTGGTGGCCAACATGTTCAACGGGTCGGCCTCACGCTGGACGCCGGTGGAAATCACCAGCCTCGACGCTTTAGCAATGGCTGAGTCGGCGTTTTCAGTCACGCTCAGGATGGGCACATTTCTCGCAGCCAGTCCGGGCAGCAGTCGGGTGAGTTCATCCGAATTTCCCCCGCGTGATAGCATAATGACCAGGTCGTCGGCGCGTAAAAAACCGAGATCGCCATGCGCCGCATCCGTCGCGTTGAGGTAAATCGCCGGACGTTCCACGCAGGCGAGCATGTGCGCGACTTTACGCGCCGCAATACCGGATGTACCGACGCCAGTGACGACGATTTTCCCCTGGCAACCGCGCAGCTCCGCCATTAGCGGCTGCCAGACCGGTTCAGTCAGATGCTGTCCCAGACCTGCGAGGGCATCGCTATAGAGCTGAAATACGCCGGTGGCCTGAGACCAGGAGTCACTCATGCGTCCTCCTGCATCAGTTGGCGGTATTTCATATGATCCTGATACATCTCGTGGAATACCCGATATTTGCGATCGTAGTACTGCTTAATGCGATTGGTCTGCGGGGTGACCGTTTTACCAATCCGGCTCATTGCCGACATCGCTTCCGGGAACGTGTCGAACACGCCTGCAGCGATAGTCCCCATCATGGCGCCGCCCAGCAGCATGGCTTCGCTCTCTTCAGGCAGCAGCATGGCGCAACCGGTGGCGTTGGCATGCTCCTGAACGAAGATCGGGTTTTTCGTCCCGCCGCCGCTGGCCATAATCGTATCGATGGTGTAGCCGCTTTGGTTCATCGTTTCAATGATATGGCGCGTTCCCAGCGCAATGGCCTGGATGGTTGCGAGGTACTGGAGCGCCATATCTTCCGGCGTGCGGGACAGCTTCAGTCCGGTGATTGCTCCCGTGAGCGTGGGGTTAGCGCGCGGCGAGCGGTTGCCGTGGAAATAGGGCAGGATGTGCATGTCTCGGGTCAAAAAGGCGATATCTTCCGGCTCACCAGCCATTTTACGCAGCAGCGCATTCAGCACTTCATAAATGGTTTGCCCCTGAGACTTAGCCTGCGTCAGCAGGGTTTCGTAACACGGATGCGACTGAATAACGTGGTCGATTAACGCCCCGGTTGCTGACTGCCCGCCTTCATTGAGCCAGTATTCCGGCAGTACGGCTGAGTAGTAAGGACCCCAGACGCCGCCGATAAAACGCGGCTCTTTGGAAATCGCCATGTGTCCGGTGGAGGTGCCACCAATTAGCGCGACACGACGGTCAAAATCCGCCACCTCGCCGGAAACTCCGCTTGCGCCGAGCGTTCCGAGCGTGCCGGCGTGGGCATCGATTATCGAGACGCTGACCGCGGTCCCGGGAATCAATCCCATTTCGCTGGCGGCGCGCGCGGACAGCCCGTGACCGAGCGGTTCGCCCATGGTTTTCACGTAGCGACCAATTTTGGCAGCATCATGTTCCAGCAGGTCTTCCAGCCCAATCTGGCGGAAGTAGCTGGCATCCCATTTGTCTTCATGGCCCATATAGGTCCATTTACACACTGTCGAACACAATGATCGTGTGTCATCGCCAGTTGCGCGCCAGGTCAGGAAATCGGGCAGATCAAAGTAGTAACCCGCATTGGCCCAGGTATTGGGCATATGCTGCTTCAGCCACAGCAGCTTGGGCGTTTGCATTTCCGGGGAGATAATGCCGCCAACGTAGTCCAGCACCCGATGATGCAGGGCGTTAATGCGTTCAGCCTGGGTAATGGCGCGGTGATCCATCCACACAATGATGTTCTGTTCGCTGCGCCCGGACGGGCTGATGGTCAGCGGTTTACCTTCTTTATCCAGCACCACCAGTGAGCAGGTAGCGTCAAAGCCCAGACCTTTCACCTGGATTGGGTTGATATCCGACTGGTTAATCGCATCGCGAACCGCGTTACACACCGCCTGCCAGATGTTATCGGAAGACTGCTCAACAAAATCGGCCTGCGGGCGGTAAATCTCGATAGCCCGACTGGCCTGGCCGACCATTCTGCCGTTGAGATCAAACACGCCGGCACGGGCGCTTCCGGTTCCGACATCCACACCAATAAAGTAACTTGCCATAATTTTTTCTCCTGAAATCAGGCTTTACGATTCTGTAATGCGATAAAGAGGATCAGCACCGCGCCCCACAGGGCCATCGTCAGATAGCTGCTGACCCCCAGCAAGTTAAGGCCGCTTTCCAGCATTTGCAGCACAATCAGCGCCAGTACCAGGCCGATAATGCGCCCGAAACCGCCATCCGGGTTGATGCCGCCGAGGACGGAGGCAAGGATGGTGACCAGCAGGTAGGACTCACCGTATCCGGCTTTTGCCGAGTTGAATTTCGCCATCATCAGAATGGCGGCGACCCAGCCGAGCAGGGCAGAAATCACGTACACGGAAATTTGTACCCGGACGGTATTTACGCCGCTGTAGCGGGTAGCCTGTTCATTGGAACCAACGAGATACAGACTGCGCCCAAGCGTGGTGTGCTCCAGCAGTACCCACAGCAGGATTGCCACCAGGAAAAAGAGCAGCAGCGCTACCGGAATACCGGCAATCGTGGCGTTACCAAGATATTGAATGGCGGTCGGGAAACCGGAAATCACTGTCCCATTGGAAAGCAGAATATTCAGCCCGGAGATAAGCGTCATCGTGCCGAGCGTGGCGAGAATCGGCGAAACCCCGACCCAGGCAATCAGCGCGCCGTTGAGCGTACCGATTGCGACCGCCACGGCAGCGCCTGCCAGCAGCGCCAGCACCAGAAACAGCGGGTTATCCGGATGGGTGACGATAATCGCCGCCATTACCAGCGAGCAGGCATTCGCTCCTGCAATTATCGACAGGTTTATGCCGCCGGTCAGCATGGTCATGCCCATCCCGAGGGCCAGCATGCCAAGGATCGGCAGCTGCGAGCCAATCGACTGGAAGTTAGCGACGCTGAAAAAACGGCTGCCGAGCAGGGCCGAGAAGACCAGGGCGACGACCACAATAATGACGCATTGCAGACGAATGATGGCATCACCGGGTAAAAATCTGGCGATTGTTTTCATCTCAAAGCTCCCTTGCCAGTTTGCGTTTTTCGTTCCAGGCCGTGGCGCTAATGCTGACCAGGATAATGGCGCCGCTGAACACGGTGTGCCAGTAAGAGGAGACGCTGAGCAGCGTCAGGCCATTTTGTAAGAAGGCCAGCAGAACCACGCCGAGCAGAGTTCCGGTTAATGTTCCGCGTCCGCCGCTCATGCTGGTTCCGCCGAGCACGACCGCCGCCAGTACCGTCAACTCAAAGCCGAGCAGCGAATTGGGCGCAACTGACTGGGTGATTTGCGCCTGAACCACGGCGGCAACGCCTGCCAGAATGCCCATGTAGCCATACACGTAGAAATGCAGCTTCAGCAGATTCAGCCCCAGGCGCGAGGCCGCATCACGATTACCGCCCATGGCGTAAACCTGACGGCCAAGACGGGTATAGTTCATCAGCACGGCGGTAAAGATGATCACAGCCGCCAGGCACAGCAGAGGCAGTGTCAAGCCGTAGTCGTAGCCATCCGCCGCGGTGAACGAGAACCAATTGATGCCGTTCATAAACCAGTCCGGAAAGCCGTACAGCCAGGTGCCTTTGGTGGCGTACACCAGCAGACCGTAGTAAACGTTCAACGTGGCGATGGTAATGATGATGGCCGGAACGCGCAGCCAGTAGACCAGGAAGCCATTAATAAGTCCAAGCAACAGGCCCACCGCAATCGCGATGATTAACGCCAGCGCGAAGTTGCCGCCGTGGCCAATAACCCAACTGGCCATCGCATACTGGGCTATCGCGGTCATCGCCGGAAATGAGATGTCGATCCCGCCGGAAATCAGTACCACAAACAGCCCGCAGGCAAGGATGCCGAGAATCGCATAGCTGGTAGCCACATCCGTCAGGTTCCCCAAAGACAAGAACTCATCGGTGCTGATGCTCAGCCCAACGGCAAGGGCCACAACCAGCAGGCCCAGCCAAAATTCATGTTGCCCGATTAAACGGGAGAGATGCATCTTATTCATTGATTACCTCGACCACTTCAGCAATCTCCTCTTCACGGCACTGATGAGGATTAAATTCCGCCACCAGCCTGCCGCGACGCATCACCAGCACGCGGTGGCTGTTGTAATACGCTTCCGGGATTTCATCGCAAATCATCAGCACCGCCATACCCTGTTCCGCCAGATCGCGGGCTATCTGGTAAATACCCTCTTTGTTGGCGATATCTACGCCTACGGTAGGGGAGTCGAGGATCAGGATGCGGGGATTAGTCGCCACCCATTTGGCAATGGCGATACGCTGGGCATTACCGCCGGAAAGGGTTTTAACCGGCAGGTGTGGATCGGACACTTTGATATTCAGCTCGCGGATCAAGTCGGCGACCAGTTTTTGCGCTTTACGGTGATCGAGCAGGCCGCTGCCAGTATGCAGTTGATCAAACACCGTGACGATGGTGTTGTCGTAGATCGACTGCTCCATGATCAGCCCCTGCGTCAGGCGATCTTCTGAGACGTAGCCGATCCCATGTTTGATGGCATCATGGTTATTGCGAAGAGTGACCGGCTGGCCGTTAATGCGAATCTCACCGCTTTCTGGGTGCGTCATGCCAAACAGGCTCAGACAAAGTTCGGTGCGTCCGGCGCCCAGCAGGCCCACAATGGAGACAATCTCGCCGCCGTGCAGCGACAGATTAATGTTTTGGTATTTGCCTCTGCGGCTGAGGTTGCGCAGCTCCAGCAGGGGCTCTTGCTCAATAGCGGGTCTTTCCGGCAGCGGGCTATAGTGGAAGCGTTGTCCGGTCATCAGGAAAGCCAGCTCGTGGCTGTCGAGTTCGCTGGCAGGATAAGTGCCCACCAGTTTGCCGTCGCGCATCACGCTGATGCGGTCAGCCACTTCCATCACTTCATCCAGACGGTGGCTGACAAACACTACACAAATTCCGGCAGCTTTTAGTTCGTTAACGACCCGTAGCAGGCCATTAACCTCCTGACGGGTTAGTGAGGCGGTAGGCTCGTCCATAATCACCAGACGCGCGTCGGCGGCAATCGCCCGGCAAATGGCGACCAGTTGTCGGTCGGCAATCGAGAGTTTTTCAACCTTTTTATCGGGATCGATGTTCACACCGATGCGCTTCATGGCTGCCAGCGCCTGCTGCTTCATGGCGCCACGACGTACCCAGATATCGCCACCGGGCAGATAGCGGTTAACCGCGATATTCTCCGCGACGCTAAAGTTAGGGAATAACGACAGGTCCTGGTAAATAACCTGAATGCCATAATGGGAAGAGAGCTGCGGCGTCAGGTGATGGAACAATTTGCCATCGAGTAAAATCTGCGCGCCTTTTTCCGGATGATAAACTCCGGAGATCACTTTAATAATGGTACTTTTACCACAGCCGTTTTGACCCGCCAGACAGTGAACTTCGCCTTTTCTCAGCGTCAGATTCACGTTATCCAGCGCCAGCACGCCCGGGAATTGTTTGCTGATATTCTCAAGAGTGATAAATGCGGTGGTGTCTGCCATGGACAATACCCCTGCGAGCGCCCGGATGGACGCTGAGTGTTAGTTTGGTTGATAGCGCCGGCCAGACGGCCGGCGTTAAGGTTCCCTGGTGTTGGCTAAAGCCTTAGAAACCAAGTGATTGTGCGTTGTCTTTGGTGACTTCGAGGATCTTGTTAAAGCGGATCACTTTCTTCTCCGTGTCGATATCGGCTTTCCCTAAACCATCGATACTCAGGTCGGCGTTAACTTCTTTGCCCTGCAACAGCTGATCGGCAACCGTTACCAGCGCGTAGCCCGCGTCTTTTGGATCCCACAGCAGCGCTTTTTTGATATCACCGCGCATCAGGTAAGGTGCAGCCTGTGCTGGCATTGCAATCCCGACAACGGCGATTTTATCTTTGGCGCGTTTTTTCTGCACAGCCTGACCCGCCCCGATTGGACCCAGCGAGCCGAAACCGATAATGCCTTTCATCTGCGGATAAGTTTTCATGAGGTCCAGCGTTGTGGCGTAGGATTTATCGATGCTTTCCGCAACCGGCAGACGTGAAGTGACCTCAAACATTTCCGGATATTTTTCTTTCTGGTACTTAATTGCATAATCCGCCCACGCGTTATGCAGCGGCACCGTCAGTGAACCGACATAGATGGCGTAACCCCCTTTGCCGCCCATGTTTTTTGCTAACTCATCGACGTTGGCCTGTGCGTATTTTTCACTATCGATGGTTTCGATATCCCATTGGCCAATTTGCTCATCCGGGGATTCGTGCGTCAGAACGACAATGCCTTTATCGCGCGCTTTTTTCAGTACTGGCTCAAGGACCTTGGCATCATTCGGTACCACGATGATGGCGTTGACGTTTTTGGCGATCAGATCCTCAATCACTTTGACCTGCTGTGCCGGATCCGGCGTGGAAGGCCCGGTCTGGTAAGCATTCACATCCAGTTTTTTTGCTGCTTCATTAACACCGGTTTCCATCCGGTTAAACCACGGAATCCCGGTGACTTTGGCAACCACAGCAATTTCATATTTTTCCGCCGCAAAGGATGTGCCGGACAACATGCATGCAGAAACCAGGGTTGCACTGAGTAATGCGAGTTTGAATTTCATAGTTGTACCTTTCGTAGGGGGGCAGGACATGTCACGGCGTGAAGTTAACAACGAATGGAAGAGGGAATGAATTACAAGTTTGGTGAATGTGATCTATGCCCATTATTGTAATTTTATGGAAAATAAATGGTTAAATATTGGTTAAATTTGAACGGAAATACACTCAGGAATTTAAATTCAGTGTTAACAAAACATTAAAATGAAACCATAAATTAACAAATTGTTATCATTTTACTTAAGTTGTGGCGACGAAAAGGTATTTGGGAGGATGTTGCTGAAGAAGAAATTGTTGAAATTGAGAACTGAATCGATACCGGAAAAGGAGGCTCAACATTTTTTCGTTCAATGGTATCCTCAGCACACTTTCGCCAAACACAGCATCATTATTTGTGGCGGTGTAGATTTTTCTCGTGGAGAACTCATGCAAGGCGTTAAACGTATCATTATGACGTTGTTTCTCGCGATCCTGTCCTTTGGCGCAGGTGCGCATCCCCACAGCTTTATCCATTTGAAAACCGAGATAGTGAGCGAGAATGACCAGTTCGTCGCGCTAAAAATGCGCTGGACGATGGATGAAATCACCTCGGCAGATCTGCTTTACGATGCGGGAAATGCCAAACCTGGTGATGAGATCTGGAAAAAACTGGCGGCAGAAGTGATGGCCAACGTCCTCGGGCAGCACTATTTCACCGAAGTGTGGCACGACGGGAAAAAGGTAAAGTTTAAAAACAGGCCGACGGAATATGGCATGGAGCGTGAAGAACATCAGGCAGTGCTGACGTTCGTGTTGCCGCTGGCGGAAGCTCAGCCGCTGAGCGGTCAAAAATATACCATTTCAACCTTCGACCCCACCTACTACGTTGATATGAGCTATGACAAAGACAGCGATGCCAGGCTGGCGCAGGCCATAAGTCAGCAATGCCGTATTTCAGTACATACGCCGACGCCGAATGAACAAATGCTGAGCTTTGCGCAGTCGCTGGATAAAGAAGACGCACCGCCGGAGGATATGGAATTGGGTAAACAGTTTGCACAGACGGTGACGCTGCAATGTCCGTAGTTTATCAACAACGCGCCGCCAGACGCCGCTGGCTCACGCTATGGCCGCTGGCGGTGTTTTTACTGCTGGCTGCAGTCGGCATACTGTGGCTATGGCAGGCCTGGCCGCAGGTGATGATGAAAAGTGTCGTCTGGCAGCGCGACGTTAACCAGCAGATGAGCGGTTTGCTGAAAGCCGTTGCCGCCAATCCGGCCCAGGCCGGGGGATCGCTGCTGCTGTTTAGTTTTCTTTATGGTGTGCTGCATGCGTTGGGACCAGGACATGGAAAAGTCGTCATTACCACCTGGCTGGCAACGCATCCCTCGAAGCTGAGGTCGAGTATTGGCCTGACGCTGGCCTCATCTTTATTACAGGGACTGGTCGCCATTGGGCTGGTGGTTGTGGTGCTCACCATTTTGCAGTTGCCTGCACGACAGCTACATATGAGTAGTTTCTGGCTGGAGAAAGGGAGTTATGCGCTGGTTGGCGTGTTGGGCGTTTTATTGTGCGTCCGTGCACTGAAGAAATTGCGCCAGTTGCTGCGTCGCCCGAAATTTACCGCCTTCACGCCGCACCATGTGCATCACGAGGGCTGTGGCTGTGGGCATCAGCATTTGCCTGATCCTGAACAGCTGCAAAGCGGTGATGACTGGCGCGCCCGGCTGATGATCGTTTTGTCTATGGGAATGCGGCCATGCTCCGGGGCAATTATGGTTTTACTGTTTAGCAAAGTGGTTGGCGTTTTTAGCTGGGGCATGGCGTCGGCGCTGGCGATGGCGGCCGGAACCTCTTTGACCATTACGTCACTGGCTTTGCTGGTACACAGTTTCCGCTCGCTGGCGGTGAGACTTAGCGGACATAAAGCGCCGGTGCTGTGGCGACAGATTGGCTGGACGACGCTGGCATTAGCCGGTGGTGCGGTGCTGATTGCTGCTGCGGTAGTGATGTGGGTGAGCGCGGTGCCGGTGGGGCGAGGGATTAGACCGTTTTAATCAAAGCCGGATGGCGGCTACGCCTTATCCGGCCTGTATCAACACGTAGGCCCGGTAAGCAGGACACCACCGGGCTGTACTGAATTAACGCTTCAGCGCGTCGCTCAGTTCGTCACGCATGTTAGCCAGCATGGCTTTCACTACGCGCGGATTACCTGCAACGATGTTGCCAGTCGCCATGTAGTTATGACCGCCGGTGAAGTCGCAAACCAGTGCGCCTGCTTCACGAGCAATCAGCTCACCTGCGGCGAAATCCCATGGTTTCAGACCGATTTCGAAGTAACCGTCAACGCGTGCAGCGGCAACGTAAGCCAGATCCAGCGCAGCAGAACCTGTGCGGCGGAAGTCAGCGCACTCGGTAAACATCTTGCCAAGAATTTTCATGTAAGACGTGGCGTGCTGTTTCGCTTTGAACGGGAAACCGGTGGCGATGATGGTGCCGTCCAGATCGCGTGCGGTGCTGCCACGCAGACGGTAGCCGTTCAGCTGTGCGCCCTGGCCGCGGGTTGCGGTGAACAGTTCGTTACGCATTGGATCGTAAACAACGGCGACTTCAGTACGGCCTTTAATGCGTACTGCGATGGAAACCGCGAAGTGCGGCAGACGTTTTACGAAGTTGGTGGTGCCATCCAGTGGATCGATAACCCATTGAACATCCTGATCTTCACCAACATGCTCACCGCTTTCTTCGGTGATGATGGTGTGCTGTGGGTAAGATTTGCGAATTGTTTCGATAATAATCGCTTCGGCGGCTTTATCGACGTTAGTCACGAAATCATTGCTGCCTTTCTGGCTGGTTTCTACAGAGTCTGGCGTTTCGTAGTGTTTGGCAATTACATTACCCGCCTTGCGCGCTGCGCGCACGGCGATGGTCAGCATCGGATGCATCGGTCTCTCTCACTGGATGTTAAAGAACGGGAAAACGGCGCAGAGTATAGCAGCGAGTTCGGAATATGTCTTCGTTTTATGATAATATGCCCGAATAATCTTTAGCCGAAGAAATACAATGCTGCAAAATATTCGAATCGTGCTGGTGGAAACCTCTCACACTGGCAACATGGGCTCTGTGGCCCGCGCAATGAAAACCATGGGTTTAACTAATCTGTGGCTGGTAAATCCACTGGTTAAACCGGACTCCCAGGCCATCGCCCTGGCGGCTGGTGCCAGCGATGTGATCGGCAGCGCGCAGATCGTCGATACTCTCGATGAAGCGCTGGCGGGTTGCAGCCTGGTGGTAGGTACCAGTGCGCGCTCCCGTACGCTGCCGTGGCCGATGCTGGATCCGCGTGAATGCGGTTTAAAAAGCGTCTCTGAAGCAACGAACTCGCCGGTGGCGCTGGTGTTTGGACGTGAACGCGTTGGCCTGACCAACGAAGAGCTGCAGAAGTGCCATTATCACGTCGCCATTGCCGCGAACCCGGAATACAGCTCGCTCAACCTGGCGATGGCGGTGCAGGTCATCTCTTATGAAGTTCGCATGGCCTGGCTGGCAACGCAGGAAAGCGACAAGACCGCAGAATACGAAGAAGCTGAGTATCCGCTGGTCGATGATTTAGAGCGTTTTTACGGTCATCTGGAACAAACGCTGCTGTCGACCGGGTTTATCCGCGAAGGACATCCGGGGCAGGTGATGAACAAGCTGCGCCGTCTGTTCACTCGTGCGCGTCCTGAGAGCCAGGAGCTGAACATTTTGCGCGGAATTTTAGCTTCTATAGAGCAGCAGAATAAAGGCAAGTAAGCGTCTTGATGCCGGATGGCTGCACGATTTCCAGGCCGGATTAGCGAAGCGCCATCCAGTAAGTGAAAATGGCACTGAAGGTTAAATACCTGACTAAATTAGTCAAGTAAATAGTTGACTGATTTAGTCGGGAATGTCAGACTTGCCCCTGCTATGCAATACCCCCATTTTACAATAAAAAACCCCGGGCAGGGGCGAGTTTGAGGCTAAGTAAGACATGAGACTGACATCAAAAGGGCGTTATGCCGTGACCGCAATGTTGGACGTTGCGCTCAACTCCGAAACGGGCCCGGTACCGTTGGCTGATATTTCTGAACGTCAGGGAATTTCCCTGTCATATCTGGAGCAGCTGTTTTCCCGTTTGCGTAAAAACGGTCTGGTTTCCAGCGTACGTGGACCAGGCGGCGGGTATCTGCTGGGTAAAGATGCCGGCAGCATCGCAGTAGGTGAAGTGATTAGCGCTGTTGACGAGTCTGTAGACGCGACCCGTTGCCAGGGCAAAGGCGGTTGTCAGGGCGGCGATAAATGCCTGACTCACGCGCTGTGGCGCGATCTGAGCGATCGTCTGACCGGTTTCCTCAACAACATTACGTTGGGCGAACTGGTGAATAATCAGGAAGTCCTGGATGTGTCTGGTCGCCAGCACACACATGACGCTCCACGCAGCACTCGCACGCAAGACGCTATCGACGTCAAACTGCGTGCCTAATAAAAATTACGCAATATCTTCTGGTTGCATCAAGGCAGCCAGAAAGATGAAGCGTAAAAAGTATTTCAGAATCAGGCCGGGGTGCCAGACGCCCCGTTAACTCGGTCGTACATCCAGCCGGTTGCCTGGTTCCTTGCATTGAAGCGATGTACGGAGTTTATAGAGCAATGAAATTACCGATCTATCTCGACTACTCCGCAACCACGCCGGTGGACCCGCGTGTTGCCGAGAAAATGATGCAGTGTCTGACCCTGGACGGAAACTTTGGTAACCCAGCTTCCCGTTCACACCGTTTCGGCTGGCAAGCTGAAGAGGCGGTAGATATCGCCCGCAATCAGATCGCTGATCTGGTCGGTGCCGATCCGCGTGAAATCGTCTTTACTTCCGGTGCGACGGAATCCGATAACCTGGCGATTAAAGGTGCAGCCAACTTTTACCAGAAAAAAGGCAAGCACATCATCACCAGCAAAACCGAACACAAAGCCGTGCTGGACACCTGCCGTCAGCTGGAGCGCGAAGGGTTTGAAGTGACCTACCTCGCCCCGCAGCGTAATGGCATTATCGACCTGAAAGAACTTGAAGCGGCAATGCGTGACGACACCATTCTGGTCTCCATCATGCACGTTAACAACGAAATCGGCGTGGTACAGGATATCGCAACCATCGGCGAAATGTGCCGTGCCCGCGGTATCATCTATCACGTTGATGCGACTCAGAGCGTGGGCAAACTGCCTATCGATCTGAGCCAACTGAAAGTTGACCTGATGTCCTTCTCCGGCCACAAAATTTATGGCCCGAAAGGTATCGGCGCGCTGTACGTTCGTCGTAAACCGCGTATTCGTATTGAAGCGCAGATGCACGGCGGCGGTCACGAGCGTGGTATGCGTTCCGGTACGCTGCCTGTGCACCAAATCGTTGGGATGGGTGAAGCTTACCGTATCGCCAAAGAAGAGATGGAAACCGAGATGGCGCGCCTGCGCACTCTGCGTAACCGTCTGTGGAACGGCGTGAAAGATATGGAAGAGGTGTACCTCAATGGTGACCTCGAGCAGGGCGCGCCGAACATTCTCAACGTTAGCTTCAACTTTGTTGAAGGCGAGTCGCTGATTATGGCGCTGAAAGACCTGGCTGTATCCTCCGGTTCTGCATGTACCTCTGCAAGCCTGGAGCCATCCTACGTGCTGCGCGCGCTGGGGATGACCGACGAGCTGGCACATAGCTCAATTCGTTTCTCTTTAGGTCGTTTCACTACCGAAGAAGAGATTGACTACGCCATCAATCTGGTTCGCAACTCCATTGGCCGCCTGCGCGACCTTTCCCCGCTGTGGGAAATGTTCAAACAGGGCGTGGATTTGAACAGTATTGAATGGTCTCATCACTAATTCGGCGCACATAAGGAGAATTCAACATGGCTTACAGCGAAAAAGTAATCGATCATTACGAGAATCCACGTAACGTGGGCTCTTTTGACAACAGCGACGAGAACGTGGGCAGCGGCATGGTGGGTGCACCGGCCTGTGGCGACGTGATGAAGTTGCAGATCAAAGTCAACAATGAGGGTATCATTGAAGACGCGCGTTTCAAGACTTACGGCTGCGGTTCCGCTATTGCCTCCAGCTCTCTGGTTACCGAATGGGTAAAAGGGAAATCTCTGGACGAAGCACAGGCGATCAAAAATACCGATATCGCCGACGAGCTTGAACTGCCACCGGTGAAAATTCACTGCTCTATTCTGGCTGAAGACGCGATTAAAGCCGCGATTGCGGATTACAAAAGCAAACGTGAAGCAAAATAATTAAGAGTTGAGGTTTTATTATGTCGATTACCTTAAGCGACAGTGCAGCAGCGCGTGTAAATACCTTCCTGGCAAACCGCGGTAAAGGGTTTGGTCTGCGTCTGGGCGTGAGAACCTCCGGCTGCTCAGGTATGGCTTATGTACTGGAATTTGTTGACGAGCCGGCGGCTGAAGATACCGTGTTTGAAGACAAAGGCGTAAAAGTCGTGATCGACGGTAAGAGCCTGCAATTCCTCGACGGTACGCAGTTAGACTTCGTCAAAGAAGGTCTGAACGAAGGGTTTAAGTTCACTAACCCGAACGTGAAAGACGAATGTGGATGCGGCGAAAGCTTCCACGTGTAACGCGCTTACTGATAACCCCACCGTGGTCGCCTGCGCGTGGGGTTTGTTTTACCTGACTCTCTGGTTTTGCCTCATCGAACAACAGAGAATCGATGCCCTGAGAATGTTATGGACTACTTCACCCTCTTTGGCTTACCGGCCCGTTATCAGCTCGATACTCAGGCGCTGAGCCTACGTTTTCAGGATCTGCAACGTCAGTATCATCCTGATAAATTCGCCAGCGGTTCTCAGGCGGAACAACTTGCTGCGGTTTCGCAGTCCGCCACTATCAACCAGGCCTGGCAAACGCTGCGTCATCCTTTGATGCGCGCCGAATACTTGTTGTCTTTACACGGCTTTGATATCCGCAGCGAGCAGCACACGGTGCGCGATACCGCGTTTCTGATGGAACAGCTGGAGCTGCGCGAAGAGCTGGACGAGATTGAACAGGCAAAAGACAATCAACGGCTGGATGCGTTTATGCAACGCGTCAGCGAAATGTACAACGTTCGCCATCAACTGATGGTGGAACAGCTGGATAGCGAGACGTGGGACGCAGCGGCAGATACCGTGCGTAAGCTGCGTTTTCTCGATAAACTGCGAAGCAGTGCAGAACAACTCGAAGAAAAACTGCTCGATTTTTAATTTCCGGAAGCGAAAATGGCCTTATTACAAATTAGTGAGCCTGGTCTGAGCGCCGCGCCGCACCAGCGTCGTCTGGCGGTCGGTATCGATTTAGGCACCACCAACTCCCTGGTTGCGACCGTACGCAGCGGCCAGGCCGAAACGCTGGCAGATCATGAAGGTCGCCACCTGTTGCCGTCAGTGGTTCACTATCAGCAGCAGGGCTACTCGGTCGGTTACGATGCCCGCGCCAATGCTGCGCTGGATACGGCAAACACCGTCAGCTCGGTAAAACGCATGATGGGCCGCTCTCTGGCGGATATCCAGGCGCGTTACCCGCATCTGCCTTATTCATTCCAGGCGAGCGAAAACGGCCTGCCGATGATTGAAACCGCTGCCGGTTTGCTTAATCCGGTGCGCGTATCCGCTGACATTCTGAAAGCGCTGGCCGCGCGGGCAACCGAATCGTTGTCCGGCGAACTGGATGGCGTAGTGATCACCGTTCCGGCTTACTTTGACGATGCACAGCGTCAGGGGACGAAAGACGCCGCGCGTCTGGCGGGCCTGCACGTATTGCGTCTGCTGAACGAACCGACCGCTGCGGCGATCGCTTATGGCCTGGATTCCGGTCAGGAAGGCGTGATCGCGGTCTATGACCTTGGCGGCGGTACTTTTGATATTTCTATTCTGCGCCTGAGTCGCGGCGTGTTCGAAGTGCTGGCGACCGGTGGTGATTCCGCGCTCGGCGGCGACGATTTTGACCATCTGCTGGCCGATTACATTCGCGAGCAGGCGGGCGTTGCCGATCGCAGCGATAACCGCGTACAGCGCGAACTGCTGGATGCCGCGATTGCAGCGAAAATCGCACTCAGCGACGCCGATTCTGTGACGGTTAACGTGGCGGGATGGCAGGGTGAAATCAACCGTGAAACCTTTAATGAACTCATTTCCGCACTGGTTAAACGTACGCTGCTGGCCTGCCGCCGTGCGCTGAAAGATGCGGGCGTTGAGCCGCAGGATGTGCTGGAAGTGGTAATGGTCGGTGGTTCAACGCGCGTGCCGCTGGTACGTGAACGCGTCGGTGAATTCTTTGGCCGTACGCCGCTGACCTCTATCGACCCGGACAAAGTGGTCGCTATCGGTGCGGCAATCCAGGCGGATATTCTGGTCGGGAATAAACCGGACAGCGAAATGCTGCTGCTGGACGTTATCCCGCTGTCTCTGGGACTGGAAACCATGGGCGGTCTGGTGGAGAAAGTGATCCCGCGTAACACCACTATCCCGGTGGCGCGCGCGCAGGACTTCACCACGTTTAAAGATGGCCAAACCGCGATGTCCATTCACGTGATGCAAGGCGAGCGTGAGCTGGTGCAGGACTGTCGTTCACTGGCGCGTTTTGCGCTGCGCGGTATCCCGGCGTTGCCGGCAGGCGGCGCGCATATCCGCGTGACCTTCCAGGTCGATGCTGATGGGCTACTGAGCGTCACCGCTATGGAGAAATCCACCGGCGTTGAGTCCTCGATTCAGGTCAAACCGTCCTACGGTCTGACCGACAGTGAAATCGCCTCCATGATTCAGGATTCGATGAGTTTTGCCGAGCAGGACGTTAAAGCTCGTATGCTGGCAGAACAGAAAGTCGAAGCGGCACGCGTACTGGAGAGTTTATCCGGTGCGCTGAACGCTGATGCCGCGCTGTTAAGCGCCGCAGAACGTCAGGCTATCGACACCGCTGCTGCGCACTTGAGCGAGGTAGCACAGGGTGACGATGTTGACGCGATAGAACAAGCCATTAAAAACGTAGACAAACAAACCCAGGAATTCGCCGCTCGCCGTATGGACAAATCCGTCCGTAGCGCGCTGAAAGGCCATTCCGTGGACGAGGTTTAATATGCCAAAGATTGTTATTTTGCCTCATCAGGATCTCTGTCCCGATGGCGCAGTTCTGGAAGCTGAGACCGGCGAAACCATTCTCGACGTTGCCCTGCGTAACGGTATCGAGATTGAACACGCCTGTGAAAAATCCTGTGCCTGCACGACCTGCCACTGCATCGTACGTGAAGGTTTTGATTCTTTGCCGGAAAGCACAGAAGAAGAAGACGACATGCTGGATAAAGCCTGGGGACTGGAGCCGGAGAGCCGTTTAAGCTGTCAGGCACGGGTAACCGAGGACGATTTAGTGGTCGAAATCCCACGTTACACAATCAATCATGCACGTGAGCATTAACAGAGGGTAGTATGGGACTGAAGTGGACCGATAGCCGCGAAATCGGCGAGGCGCTGTACGACGCGTTCCCCGATCTCGATCCCAAGACCGTTCGTTTCACCGATCTGCACCAATGGATCTGTGACCTGGAAGAGTTCGATGATGATCCACAGGCATCGAACGAAAAAATCCTTGAGGCCATTTTACTGGTCTGGCTGGACGAAGCCGAATAAGTCAACGGGCTGCCCACGGGTGGCCCGTTTTCCTGTATGCGCGAAATAAGGATAAATAAAATGACAGAAGCCATGAAAATTACGCTTTCCACGCAACCCGCTGATGCTCGCTGGGGTGAAAAGGCGACATACAGCATTAATAATGACGGTATTACCCTGCACCTGAACGGAAAAGATGATCTCAGCCTTATCCAGCGCGCCGCGCGTAAAATTGACGGCCTGGGTATTAAACATGTCCAACTGGATGGTGAAGGCTGGGATACCGAACGTAGCTGGGCGTTCTGGCAGGGTTACAAAGGACCAAAAGGCACCCGCAAAGTTGAGTGGGCCGCTCTGGACGAGGCGCAGCGCAAAGAGCTGGATAACCGTCTGAAGATTATTGACTGGGTGCGCGATACCATTAACGCACCTGCAGAAGAGCTGGGCCCGGAACAGCTGGCGCAACGCGCGGTAGACCTGCTGTGCGGCGTGGCCTGCGACAACGTCTCGTACCGTATCACCAAAGGTGAAGATCTGCGCGAGCAGAACTACATGGGGCTGCATACCGTAGGTCGAGGCTCTGAACGCCCGCCGGTGCTGCTGGCGCTCGATTACAACCCGACTGGCGACAAAGAAGCTCCAGTTTATGCCTGCCTGGTTGGCAAGGGAATTACCTTTGACTCCGGCGGATACAGCATCAAGCAAAGCGCATTTATGGACTCAATGAAGTCCGATATGGGCGGTGCGGCAACGGTCACCGGCGCGCTGGCGTTTGCCATCACCCGTGGCCTGAACAAGCGTGTAAAGCTGTATCTGTGCTGCGCGGATAACCTGATCAGCGGCAACGCCTTTAAGCTTGGCGATATCATTCACTATCGCAACGGTAAAAAAGTTGAAGTGATGAATACCGATGCTGAAGGGCGTCTGGTACTGGCCGATGGCCTGATCGATGCCAGCGCGCAAAAACCTGAATTGATCATTGATGCTGCCACGCTGACCGGCGCGGCGAAAACCGCACTGGGCAACGATTACCACGCGCTGTTTAGCTTTGATGACCAACTGGCCGCGCGTTTGTTGGCAAGTGCGGCGCAAGAAAACGAGCCGTTCTGGCGTTTGCCGTTGGCAGAGTTCCACCGTAGCCAACTGCCGTCAAATTTTGCCGAGCTGAACAATACCGGCAGTGCGGCCTACCCAGCGGGTGCAAGCACCGCGGCGGGCTTCCTGTCCCATTTCGTGGAAAATTACCAGCAAGGCTGGCTGCACATCGATTGCTCTGCAACCTATCGCAAAGCGCCGGTTGAGCAGTGGTCTGCGGGCGCAACTGGTCTGGGTGTGCGCACCATCGCGAATCTGCTGACCGCATAATTCACGACTGTATTGCCGGATAGCGCTAAGCTTATCCGGCTTACATGTATTCATCCAATTTGTGATACTTATGTCCGAAACAAAAAATGAATTAGAAACGTTGCTGGAGCAAGCAGCGACAGAGCCTGCGCATCGTCCGGCATTTTTCCGTACATTACTGGAATCCACCGTCTGGGTGCCGGGTACTGCCGCAGAAGGCGAGGCGGTAGTAGAAGACAGCGCCCTCGACCTTCAACACTGGGAAAAAGAAGACGGCACTACCGTGATCCCGTTCTTCACCTCCCTGGATGCCCTGCAACAGGCGGTTGAAGATGAGCAAGCATTTGTCGTTATGTCGGTGCGTACGCTATTTGAAATGACGCTTGGCGAAACGCTCTTTCTCAACGCTAAACTGCCGACCGGCAAAGAGTTTATGCCGCGTGAAATCAGCCTGCTGATGGGGGAAGAGGGTAATCCGCTAAGCACCCAGGAAGTACTGGAAGGTGGTGAATCGCTGCTCCTTTCTGAAGTCGCTGAACCTCCGGCGCAGATGATTGACTCACTGACCACGCTGTTTAAAACCATTAAGCCGGTAAAACGCGCATTTCTCTGCTCAATCAAAGAAAGTGCGGAAGCCCAGCCGAATCTGCTGATTGGTATTGAAGCTGAAGGTGATATTGAAGAGATCATCCATGCTGCGGGTAGCGTCGCGACCGATACGTTGCCGGGTGATGAACCCATTGATATCTGCCAGGTGAAGAAAGGTGAGAAGGGCGTGAGTCACTTTATCACTGAGCACATCGCACCGTTCTACGAACGCCGCTGGGGCGGTTTCCTGCGCGATTTCAAACAGAACCGGATTATCTGAGTGAAGGAAAGCCGCCACGAAGGATAATACCTTGCGCACTGAATAATTTTGCCGCTAACTCAGTTGGCTTTTTCTCCCTCAAAAGGGAGTATTAGTGCGCTACGATGAGCCTGCGTTGCTAAAGCAGCACAGCCTGCTGGAAAGGCCGCGAACCGGACTGGCACAAAAAAACCGCTCATTGAGCGGTTTTTTTGTGGGTGAAAAAGATGAGTAAATCAGATTTTATAGAGTCTCAGCCGGTTCTACCGGTAAATCGTTACGCGCGCCCCATTCGCTCCATGCGCCGTCATACAATGCGACGTTAGAAACGCCCAGCGTGGCAAGCGCCAGCACAACCACCGCCGCCGTGACGCCTGAGCCGCAGCTGGCGATAATGGGGCGGTCAAAGCTTACGCCGTGGCTGAAGAAAATAGCATCCAGTTCGTCGGTAGTTTTCAGTTCACCGTCACGAACCAGCTCTGTCCACGGTACGTTAAGCGCACCAGGCACATGGCCACGCTTGAGGCCCGGACGCGGCTCGTCAACTTCGGCATTAAAACGTGCAGCCGGTCGGGCATCGACGATCTGCACCGTTTTTTCATGACTGGCCAGCAGTACGTCGGTAACGCGCACAACCGCTTCAGGTGTAAATGCCACGTTAAATTCACCTTCCGGTAAATCCTCATTTCCTTCTTTGAGCATTAGCTCATCGCGCTGCCAGCCAGCCAGACCGCCCGCCAGAATGGAGACATTCTCGACACCAAATGTCCGCAGCATCCACCATGCGCGTGGCGCGGAAAACAGGTTGCCATCATCGTAGACAACCAGGTGTTTATCCTGATGAACGCCCAATTCGCGCATCGCTACGGCAAAGGCTTCCGGTCGCGGCATCATATGCGGTAGCGGTGACGTATGGTCGGAAAGCGCTTCAATATCAAAAAAGACTGCGCCAGGAATATGGCCTGCACGATACTCCTCGCCAACATCGCGATCTTCCTGTCCTGGAGGTGCCATCCGGGCATCAAGAATTTGTATTTCCGGGTCGTCAATGTGTTCGGCAAGCCAGTCGGCAGCGACAAAAAAGGCGGTGGTCATAGGCATCTCCATTTTTACCAGGTTTTGGCAAATTGTCGGATGTTTAGTGCAATGCGACAAGTAAAAGAGGCTGATTTGTCAGGCGAATCCACATTAATCACGAAAAAATAGGACAACGTAGAACAGTTACTGGCTTTCACAGCCGAAAATCTGACGCATAATAGTTGTTCTACGTAGCTAACGGGCCACTACGGCCAGGGATGAAAAATGAAACATTTACGCGTAGCGGCCTGTATGCTGATGCTGGCACTGGTTGGGTGCGATAATAATAACGAAAAATCACCGACGGCTGCGAAGCCTGATGCGCCTGCACCGCAGACTGCGCCAGCAAAAGATAAGGCCCAATTACAAAAGCTGATTCAGCAAAGCCAGGGCAAGTCGCTGACGCTGCTTGATGCCTCCGAGGTCCAGCTCGATGGCGCGGCAACGCTCGTTTTAACCTTTTCCATTCCCCTCGATCCGGAACAAGATTTTTCTCGCGTAGTGCACGTTGTTGATAAAAAAAGCGGCAAAGTGGATGGTGCTTGGGAGCTGGCGCCAAATCTAAAAGAGCTACGCTTACGCCATCTCGAACCTAACCGGGAACTGGTGGTTACCATTGAGCGTGATTTGCTGGCGCTGAATAAAGCGACGTTCGCTATCGATTATGAAAAAAATATTACCACCCGCGACGTCCAGCCAAGCGTAGGGTTCGCTAGTCGCGGCTCGCTGCTGCCGGGAAAAGTGATTGAAGGGTTACCGGTGATGGCCCTTAACGTTAATAGCGTGGATGTGAACTTCTTTCGCGTGAAGCCTGAATCGCTCGGTGCGTTTGTCAGCCAGTGGGAATACCGTAATTCGTTGTCAAACTGGGAGTCAGACAATCTGCTGAAAATGGCGGAGCTGGTTTATACCGGACGCTTTGACCTCAATCCTGAGCGTAACACCCGAGAGAAGCTGCTACTGCCACTGAGCGATATCAAGCCGTTGCAGCAAGCAGGCGTTTACATTGCGGTGATGAATCAGGCCGGACACTATAACTACAGCAATGCTGCTACGCTGTTTACGCTCAGTGACATTGGTGTCTCTGCGCACCGTTACCACAATCAACTGGATGTCTTTACGCAGAGTCTGGAAAACGGCGCTGCGCAGCAGGGTATTGAGGTCACGTTACTCAACGAAAAAGGGCAGACGCTGGCGCAGGCTACCAGTGACGCGCAGGGGCACGTCAAGCTGGAAACCGATAAAGACGCGGCCTTATTGCTGGCCCGTAAAGACGGGCAAACCACGCTGCTGGACCTGAAGCTCCCGGCGTTGGATCTGGCTGAATTTGATATTGCCGGCGCGCCGGGATACAGCAAGCAGTTCTTTATGTTTGGCCCCCGAGACCTCTATCGCCCTGGCGAAACGGTGATCCTCAACGGATTACTGCGAGATAGCGACGGCAAAACGCTGCCTGACCAGCCGGTGAAGTTGGAGGTCGTTAAGCCCGACGGACAGGTGTTACGCTCGGTAGTGAGCCAACCGGAAAACGGTCTGTATCGCTTTAGCTGGCCGCTGGACAGCAGCGCGCCAACCGGCATGTGGCATATTCGTGCCAATACTGGCGACAACCAGTCGCGGATGTGGGATTTCCACGTCGAAGATTTCATGCCTGAGCGGATGGCGCTCAATCTCACCGCCAATAAAATACCGGTGGCTCCAACTGATGAAGTGAAGTTCTCGGTGGTGGGCTACTACCTGTACGGCGCGCCCGCCAACGGCAATGCTCTGCAAGGGCAGCTTTTCCTGCGCCCGTTGCGGGAAGCGGTGCAGGCATTACCGGGGTTCCAGTTTGGTAATATTGCCGAAGAAAATCTTTCTCGCAGCCTCGATGAGGTTCAGTTGACGCTGGATGACCACGGTCGCGGCGAAGTGACTACCAACAGCCAATGGCAGGAGACGCATTCTCCGTTACAGGTGATTCTGCAAGCCAGCCTGCTGGAGTCGGGTGGCCGTCCGGTGACGCGTCGGGTTGAACAAGCCATCTGGCCTGCGGATACGCTGCCAGGTATTCGTCCGCAGTTTGCGGCGAGAGCCGTTTATGACTACCGCACCGATACCACCGTCAATCAGCCTGGCGTTGATGAAAACAGCAATGCCGCTTTTGATATTGTGTATGCCGATGCGCAAGGCGAGAAAAAAGCGGTGTCCGGTTTACAGGTGCGTTTGATCCGTGAACGCCGTGATTATTACTGGAACTGGTCTGAAGGCGAGGGCTGGCAATCGCAGTTCGATCAAAAAGATCTGGTTGAGGGTGAGCAGACCCTGGATCTTAAGGCCGATGAGACCGGTAAAGTCAGCTTCCCTGTCGAGTGGGGTGCCTATCGCCTGGAAGTGAAAGCTCCGAATGATGCGGTGAGCAGCGTTCGCTTCTGGGCTGGTTATAGCTGGCAGGATAACAGCGACGGCAGTGGGGCAGTACGTCCCGATCGCGTGACCCTGAAACTGGATAAACCCGGCTATCGTCCCGGTGATACCATGAAGCTACACATTGCCGCACCCGCTGCAGGCAAAGGTTACGCGATGGTGGAGTCCAGCGAAGGCCCGCTGTGGTGGCAAGAGATAGACGTACCGACGGATGGTCTTGATATCTCCATCCCGGTCGATAAAACCTGGAATCGCCATGACTTGTATCTCAGCGCGCTGGTGGTTCGTCCTGGCGACAAGTCTCGTTCGGCAACGCCAAAACGGGCAGTCGGCTTACTGCATTTGCCGTTAGGCGATAAAAACCGTCGTCTGGCGCTGGCGCTGGAAAGTCCGGCGAAAATGCGTCCAAATCAGCCGTTGACCGTCAAGATTAAAGCCAGCGTTAAAAATGGCGACGTGCCAAAACAGGTTAACGTGCTGGTCTCAGCCGTTGACAGCGGGGTGTTGAACATTACCGATTACGCCACGCCGGATCCGTGGCAGGCGTTTTTCGGGCAAAAACGCTATGGCGCGGATATTTATGATATTTACGGCCAGGTGATCGAAGGGCAAGGACGTCTGGCGGCGCTGCGCTTTGGTGGTGATGGCGATGAGTTAAAACGCGGCGGCAAGCCACCGGTTAATCACGTCAATATTGTGGCGCAACAGGCGCTGCCGGTGACGCTTAACGAGCAGGGCGAAGGTACGGTGACGTTACCAATTGGTGATTTCAACGGCGAGCTGCGGGTAATGGCGCAAGCCTGGACGGCGGATGACTTTGGCAGTAGCGAAAGCAAAGTGATTGTCGCCGCGCCGGTAATTACTGAACTGAACATGCCGCGCTTTCTGGCGGGGGGGGATACCTCGCGCCTGACGCTGGACGTGACCAACCTGACTGACAAACCGCAAACGCTGATTATTAATCTCGCGGCCAGCGGTTTACTGGAGCTGATGGGGCAAGATCCCGCCCCGGTGAATCTGGCGCCAGGCGTACGGACTACGCTGTTTATTCCGGTGCGTGCGCGGGAGGGCTTTGGCGATGGCGAAATTCAGGCGCAAATTAGCGGTCTGAATCTACCGGGTGAAACGCTGCCTGTTCAGCATAAACAGTGGAAAATTGGCGTGCGACCGGCGTTCCCGGCGCAAACTGTTAATTACGGCGTCGCACTTCAGCCGGGCGCAACCTGGCAGATTCCGGGCGAAGAACTGACGAATTTCTCTCCTGTGACGATGCAGGGACAACTGCTGTTCAGCGGTAAGCCACCGCTGAATCTGGCGCGCTATATCCGTGAACTGAAAGCTTACCCTTACGGTTGCCTCGAGCAAACGGCGAGCGGGTTGTTCCCATCCTTATACACCAATGCCGCGCAGTTGAAGGCGTTAGGTATCGCGGGCGACAGTGATGAAAAACGCCGTGCGGCAGTAGAGATTGGCATCTCTCGTTTACTGCAAATGCAGCGTGATAACGGCGGTTTTGCGCTGTGGGATAAGAACGGGTCGGAAGAGTACTGGCTGACCGCGTATGTGATGGATTTCCTCGTTCGCGCGAATGAACAGGGCTATAGCGTTCCGGCAGAGGTGATTAACCGGGGTAACGAGCGGCTGCTGCGCTATTTGCAGGATCCGGGCATGATGTCGATTCGCTATACCGACGACGCATCAGCAAGCCGGTTTGCCGTACAGGCCTACGCCGCGCTGGTGCTGGCTCGTCAGCAGAAAGCCCCGCTCGGCGCGCTGCGTGAGATCTGGGAGCGTCGTGCACAGGCGGCTTCCGGTTTACCGCTGTTGCAACTGGGGATAGCGCTGAAAAACATGGGCGACGCCAACCGCAGTGAACAAGCGTTGACGCTGGCGCTGAATACGCCACGCCGTGATGCGCAGCAGTGGATGGCGGATTACGGCAGTCAGCTACGTGACAACGCGCTGATGCTGGCATTGTTGGAAGAGAACAAGCTTAAACCTGACGTGCAGAATACGCTGCTGAACACTTTGTCAGAACAGGCCTTTGGGCAGCGCTGGCTCTCTACTCAGGAAAACAATGCGCTGTTCCTTGCCGCGCGTACGTTACAGGACTTGCCTGGCTCGTGGCAGGCGCAAACGTCACTCTCTGAACAGGCGTTAGCCGGGGAGAAATCACAAACGCGTAATCTGGATGCTGACGCGCTGTCTACGCTGAACGTCACCAATACCGGTAATCTGCCGCTGTGGCTGCGTCTGGATGTGAGTGGTTACCCGCAAACCTCGCCGACGCCTGCCAGCAACGTCCTGCACATTGAGCGTCAGATCCTGGGGCTCGACGGGAACAGCAAAGCGCTGGATTCTCTGCGCAGCGGCGAGCTGGTACTGGTCTGGCTGGAGGTGAAAGCCAGCCAGAACGTACCGGATGCGTTGGTGGTTGACTTACTGCCAGCCGGCCTGGAGCTGGAAAACCAGAATCTGGCCAACGGCAGCGCCAGCCTGCAGGACAGCGGCAGCGAGGTAGCGAATTTGCTCAATCAGATGCAGCAGGCGGATATCCAGCACGTTGAGTTCCGTGACGATCGCTTTGTCGCCGCGGTAGCGGTCAACGAAGGGCAGCCGGTGACGCTGGTCTATCTGGCGCGGGCGGTAACGCCGGGGACCTATCAGGTTCCTGTGCCGCAAGTGGAGTCAATGTATGTTCCGCAGTGGCGCGCGACCGGTGCGACAGAGGGGCTTTTGATTGTCAGACCGTAAATGATGCGCGGGTTGGGGAAACGCGGCTGCTGGCTCTGGCTGGCAGCCGTTGCGCTATTGCTGGTAGCGGTGGTTTGGGCGGCAGATAAAATCTGGCCGCTGCCGCTTCACGAAGTCGATCCGGCACGTGTCGTGGTGGCTTACGATGGTACGCCGCTATGGCGCTTCGCCGACGCGGACGGTATCTGGCGTTATCCGGTGACTATTGATGAGGTGTCCCCCCGTTACCTTGAGGCGTTAATCAACTACGAAGACCGCTGGTTCTGGAAACATCCCGGCGTCAATCCGTTTTCAGTGCTGCGCGCGGCATGGCAGGACCTCTCCTCAGGTCGCGTCGTTTCAGGCGGCAGTACGCTCACCATGCAGGTCGCACGATTACTCGATCCCCACCCGCGAACTTTCGGCGGCAAGTTCCGCCAGCTCTGGCGCGCATTGCAGCTGGAATGGCATCTTTCTAAGCGCGACATCCTGACGCTATATCTTAACCGTGCGCCGTTTGGCGGCACGCTGCAGGGCGTGGGGGCGGCGAGTTGGGCCTACCTTGGTAAATCTCCCACACAGTTGAGTTATTCCGATGCCGCGCTGCTGGCCGTGTTGCCGCAGGCACCGAGCCGTCTGCGCCCGGACCGCTGGCCGGACCGCGCTGAAGCGGCGCGCAATAAAGTGCTTGAGCGCATGGCGACGCAGGGCGTTTGGCCTGCCAGACAGGTGCAGGAGTCACGCGAAGAACCGGTCTGGCTGGCGCCCAGACAAATGCCGCAGTTAGCGCCGTTATTCTCGCGCATGATGCTGGGAAAAAGCCGGAGCGATAAAATCGTGACCACCCTTGACGCCGGATTGCAGCGCCAACTGGAAGAGCTGGCGCAAAACTGGAAGGGCCGCTTACCTGCGCGCAGTTCGCTGGCGATGATTGTGGTCGATCACACTGATATGAGCGTGCGTGGCTGGGTGGGGTCGGTAGATATGAATGACGACTCCCGCTTTGGCCATGTGGATATGGTGAATGCGATCCGCTCGCCGGGCTCGGTGCTGAAGCCGTTTATCTATGGTCTGGCGTTGGATGACGGATTAATTCATCCTGCTTCATTGTTGCAGGATGTGCCGCGTCGAACCGGAGATTATCGACCAGGGAATTTTGACAGTGGTTTTCATGGCCCGGTGAGTATGAGCGAAGCGCTGGTGCGCTCGCTAAATTTACCCGCCGTGCAGGTACTTGAAGCCTATGGCCCGAAGCGTTTTGCCGCATCGTTACGTAACGTTGGCTTACCGCTGTATCTGCCCGCAGGTGCCGCACCGAATCTGTCGCTGATTTTGGGCGGGGCAAGGGCCAGACTGGAAGACATGGCGGCGGCGTACAGTGCCTTTGCCCGTCAGGGAAAAGCGGGAAAACTGCGCCTGCAGCCAGACGATCCACTGCTGGAGCGTCCGTTGATGTCGGTAGGCGCGGCGTGGATTATTCGCCGCATTATGGCTGACGAAGCGCAACCGCTGCCGGATAACGCGCTGAGCAGAGTGGTTCCGCTGGCGTGGAAAACGGGTACCAGTTATGGCTATCGCGATGCGTGGGCGATTGGCGTTAACGCCCGTTATGTGATGGGGATCTGGACCGGCAGACCCGACGGTACGCCGGTGGTGGGCCAGTTTGGTTTTGCCAGCGCCGTGCCGCTGCTCAATCAGGTCAACAATCTTTTGCTCTCTCGCGGGACAAATCAGCCGGAGGATCCGCGCCCTGAATCCGTTAGCCGCGGCGTAGTGTGCTGGCCGGGCGGGCAGTCACTTGCGCCCGGAGACAGCAAGTGTCGACGCCGTCTGGCAACCTGGCTGCTGGAGGGCAGCCAGCCGCCCACGTTGTTATTGCCCGAACAGGAGGGTGTGAGTGGCATTCGTTTCCCCGTCTGGCTGGATGATGAAGGCAAACGTGTGGCGGCGGATTGCCCGCAGGCGCGCGAACAAACGTTAATCGTCTGGCCTTTACCGCTGGAGCCATGGCTGCCGGAGTCAGAGCGCCGTGGGGCGAGATTACCGCCGGTTTCTGCCACGTGTCCGCCGCTGGGGCAGGATGCTTCGCTGCCGTTGCAGTTGACAGGGGTTCGTGATGGCGCGATCGTGAAGCGTTTACCCGGTTCTGCGCTGGCCTCATTGCCAGTACAAACCAGCGGTGGGACTGGCGATCGCTGGTGGTTTCTTAACGGTGAACGGCTGGATGAACGCGGACGCCGTCTTACGCTACGGCTGGCGACCAAAGGGGATTATCAACTGCTGGTGATGGATGATGCCGGACAGGTGGCGACGGTGAGATTTTCGTTGCAGTAGACCACCAGGTGACTTTTGTTGCTAAAATTCATCTTATTTTAAAGAAATGTTATCTTCGTCAATAGTCAATTGCCGGGATGCTCTTTATAATCTGCGCCAGGTAAACAACAACAAAACATCTTTTTCAGAGGTAATCATGGCTATTGAACGTACTTTTTCCATCATCAAACCAAACGCGGTGGCAAAAAACGTTATTGGGAGCATCTTTGCGCGCTTTGAAGCAGCAGGGTTCAAAATTGTCGGTACTAAAATGCTGCACCTGACCGTTGAGCAGGCGCGTGGCTTCTATGCTGAGCATGATGGTAAGCCGTTCTTTGACGGTCTGGTTGAATTCATGACCTCCGGTCCAATCGTTGTTTCTGTTCTGGAAAGCGAAAATGCCGTACAGCGTCACCGTGATCTGCTGGGTGCAACCAACCCGGCGAATGCGCTGGCGGGTACTCTGCGTGCAGACTACGCTGATAGCTTCACTGAGAACGGTACTCACGGTTCCGACTCCGTTGAATCTGCCGCGCGTGAAATCGCCTATTTCTTCGGTGAAGGCGAGGTTTGCCCGCGCACGCGCTAATCTCCTGCGTCTTTCACATCGCATCGTTTTCTATGCTTTCAGGGAGGCTCGAACGTGCCGCTTTCCTGCGATGCGAAATCCTTTGGAGAGGAATTAGCGATTTACATATTATTTTCGCTAATGCTTCGTGCAAACGTGGCATCCCTGCGCCAGACTTTGTACAATGCAACGCCCCGGAAGAGCAGAACGCTTGCCGGGGCGTTTCTTTTTAACCCTCCACGGGCCACAACGTGTAACAACGAGGCCGGAAAAAATTATGTCTGAATTAGTTAACACCTCTGAAGTCGTCATTCCTGCGGTTCCAAATAAAAATGGAAAAATCAACCTGCTGGATCTGAACCGTCAGCAAATGCGCGAATTCTTCAAAGATATGGGTGAAAAACCGTTTCGTGCCGATCAGGTCATGAAGTGGATGTACCACTATTGCAGCGACAACTTTGATGACATGACTGACATCAATAAGGTGCTGCGTAACAAGCTGAAAGAAGTGGCTGAAATTCGCGCCCCGGAAGTGGTGGAAGAGCAGCGTTCCTCTGACGGTACGATCAAATGGGCCATCGCGGTTGGCGATCAGCGCGTAGAAACCGTGTATATCCCGGAAGACGATCGCGCGACCCTGTGTGTTTCTTCACAGGTCGGTTGTGCATTAGAGTGTAAATTCTGCTCTACGGCGCAACAGGGCTTTAACCGTAACCTGCGGGTGTCGGAAATCATTGGTCAGGTCTGGCGCGCGGCGAAAATCGTCGGCGCGGTGAAAGCAACGGGCGTGCGTCCTATCACCAACGTGGTGATGATGGGGATGGGCGAGCCGCTGCTCAACCTGACCAACGTGGTGCCAGCGATGGAAATCATGCTGGATGACTTCGGTTTTGGGCTGTCCAAGCGTCGCGTCACGCTCTCCACCTCAGGCGTTGTCCCTGCGCTGGATAAGCTGGGCGATATGATTGATGTCGCGCTGGCGATTTCTCTGCATGCGCCGAACGATGAAATTCGTGACGAAATTGTACCTATCAACAAAAAGTACAATATCGAAACATTCCTTGGCGCGGTTCGTCGTTATCTGGAGAAGTCCAACGCTAACCAGGGTCGTGTGACCATTGAGTATGTGATGTTAGATCACATCAATGATGGTACTGAACACGCGCATCAGTTGGCAGAGCTGCTGAAAGATACGCCGTGTAAGATTAACCTGATCCCGTGGAACCCGTTCCCAGGCGCGCCATATGGCCGTAGCTCTAACAGCCGTATCGATCGTTTCTCCAAAGTGTTGATGAGCTATGGTTTCACTACCATCGTGCGTAAAACACGTGGCGATGACATCGATGCAGCCTGCGGTCAGCTGGCGGGTGACGTTATCGACCGTACCAAGCGTACTCTGCGTAAGCGTATGCAGGGCGACGCTATCGATATCAAGACCGTTTGATGTTGAGTGCACTACGGTATAATTCATGTACCGTAGTGCAACGTAAGCCAAATGAGGTTTTTTGTTGTTGTCGTCAGGTCAATAATAACGGTGCGTTTTTGTCGACTTTAAGGCAGTATGTAACGGCGCAACAAGCCTTTAGCCCTCAGGTTTACGTTGTTTTGTCTTTGATAGTCTGACCGTTTTATACTGTCTGACGAAGGTTAACTGACCAGATGTTTCGCGGTGTGGGTGAGCATTGTGGCTCGCCGGCATCAGAACCCAAATTTACGCAGCTGTAGCGAATGAATACTGAAGCCACGCACGACAAAAATGAAGCACTATCCACCGGCGTTCGTCTGCGCAATGCCCGTGAACAACTCGGATTCAGCCAGCAGGCAGTCGCGGAGCGACTTTGCCTGAAGGTCTCCACGGTACGTGATATTGAAGAAGATAAGGCACCAGCCGATCTCGCTTCAACATTCCTGCGCGGGTATATCCGTTCTTATGCGCGTCTGGTGCATATTCCTGAAGAAGAACTGTTGCCAGGGCTGGAAAAACAGGCTCCGATTCGCCCAGCCAAAGTCGCACCGATGCAGAGCTTCTCGCTCGGTAAGCGTCGTAAAAAACGCGACGGCTGGTTAATGACCTTTACCTGGCTGGTGCTGTTTGTCGTTGTCGGACTGACGGGAGCCTGGTGGTGGCAGAACCATAAAGCGCAGCAGGAAGAGATCACCACCATGGCCGATCAATCCTCCGCTGAGCTGAATGCCGGTAAAGATGGTGCGCAGAACGTACCGTTAGATACCAGCGCCGCAGCGGGCCAGGATACTACCCCGGCTCCAGACGATGGCGCGGTGGCGGACGCAGCGCCTACGCCAGATGTTGCTGCAACCCCGGCACCTGCCGCTGATGCGCAGCAGAATGCCGTTGTGGCACCTTCTCAGGCTAACGTCGATACCGCAACTGCTGCGCCAGCGACCGCGGCGCCGCTGCCGACTGACCAGGCGGGTGTCACTACCCCAGCCGCCGATCCTAACGCACTGGTAATGAACTTTACCGCCGATTGCTGGCTGGAAGTGACCGATGCGACCGGAAAAAAACTGTTCAGTGGTATGCAGCGTAAGGACGGCAATCTGAATCTGACGGGTCAGGCGCCGTACAAACTGAAAATTGGCGCTCCGGCGGCAGTGCAGATTCAGTTCCAGGGTAAACCTGTCGATCTGAGTCGTTTTATCAGAACTAACCAGGTTGCGCGTCTGACCGTTAATGCCGAACAATCACCGGCTCAGTAACAGACGGCAATGCGGGAGATTTTTTAATGCATAACCAGGCTCCAATTCAACGTAGAAAATCAACACGCATTTACGTTGGGAACGTGCCGATCGGCGATGGCGCGCCCATCGCCGTACAGTCTATGACCAATACGCGTACCACAGATGTGGAAGCGACGGTTAATCAGATCAAAGCGCTGGAACGCGTCGGCGCAGATATTGTTCGTGTCTCTGTACCGACAATGGATGCCGCAGAAGCGTTCAAGCTTATCAAACAGCAGGTTAATGTCCCGCTGGTTGCCGATATTCACTTCGACTATCGTATCGCGCTGAAGGTGGCGGAATACGGCGTCGATTGCCTGCGTATCAACCCAGGCAATATCGGTAATGAAGAGCGTATTCGCATGGTAGTGGACTGCGCTCGTGATAAAAATATTCCTATCCGTATCGGCGTCAACGCCGGATCGCTGGAAAAAGATCTGCAGGAAAAATACGGTGAACCGACGCCGCAGGCGCTGCTGGAATCCGCTATGCGCCATGTGGATCACCTCGATCGTCTGAACTTCGATCAATTCAAAGTCAGCGTTAAAGCGTCTGACGTTTTCCTCGCTGTTGAATCCTATCGCCTGCTGGCGAAACAGATCGATCAACCGCTGCATTTGGGGATCACCGAAGCCGGTGGCGCACGCAGCGGGGCGGTAAAATCAGCGATCGGTTTAGGATTGCTGTTGTCCGAAGGGATCGGCGATACGCTGCGTGTCTCTCTGGCAGCGGATCCGGTGGAAGAGATCAAAGTTGGCTTCGATATCCTGAAATCGCTGCGCATTCGTGCGCGCGGGATCAACTTTATCGCCTGCCCAACCTGCTCGCGTCAGGAGTTCGACGTTATCGGTACGGTGAACGCGCTGGAACAACGTCTGGAAGATATCATTACGCCAATGGATGTTTCGATCATCGGCTGTGTGGTGAACGGTCCTGGCGAAGCGCTGGTTTCTACGCTGGGCGTGACGGGCGGTAACAAGAAAAGCGGTCTGTATGAAGACGGCGTGCGTAAGGATCGACTCGATAACGACGATATGATTACGCAGCTTGAAGCCCGCATTCGCGCCAAAGCGAGTATCCTGGACGAAGCGCGTCGTATTGACGTGCAGCAGCTTGAAAAATAACAACGTGATGGGAAGCGGCGTGCTTCCCGTGTATGATTGAACCCGCATGGCGCCCGCATTGTTCGGGTTAGCGCTGAGGGTTCATTTTTATATTCATAAAGAGAATAAACGTGGCAAAAAACATTCAAGCCATTCGCGGCATGAACGATTATCTGCCTGGCGAAACCGCCATCCGGCAGCGCATTGAAGGCACTCTCAAAAACGTGCTCGGCAGCTACGGTTACAGTGAAATCCGCTTGCCGATTGTAGAGCAGACCCCGTTATTCAAACGCGCGATCGGTGAAGTCACCGACGTGGTTGAAAAAGAGATGTATACCTTTGAGGACCGTAATGGCGACAGCCTGACGTTGCGTCCTGAAGGGACTGCGGGCTGCGTACGCGCCGGCATCGAACATGGTCTCCTGTACAATCAGGAACAGCGTCTGTGGTATATCGGGCCGATGTTCCGCCACGAACGTCCGCAAAAAGGGCGCTATCGTCAATTCCATCAGTTGGGTGTCGAAGTGTTTGGCCTGCAAGGTCCGGACATCGATGCTGAACTGATTATGCTGACCGCTCGCTGGTGGCGCGCGCTGGGTATTTCTCAGCATGTCAGCCTTGAGCTGAACTCAATTGGTTCGCTTGAAGCCCGCGCTAACTACCGTGATGCGCTGGTCGCCTACCTGGAACAGCACAAAGAGAAACTGGACGAAGATTGCAAGCGCCGTATGTACACTAACCCGCTGCGCGTTCTCGACTCCAAAAACCCGGAAGTACAGGCGCTGCTCAACGACGCACCTTCGCTGGGCGACTATCTTGATGACGACTCTCGCGAGCACTTTGCGGGCCTGTGCAAACTGCTGGAATCCGCAGGTATTGCCTACACCGTCAATCAGCGTCTGGTTCGTGGTCTTGATTATTACAACCGCACCGTATTTGAGTGGGTTACCAGCAGCCTGGGCTCTCAGGGTACCGTGTGTGCCGGTGGGCGTTACGACGGTCTGGTAGAGCAACTTGGCGGTCGCGCAACGCCGGCCGTGGGCTTTGCCATGGGTCTGGAACGACTTGTTTTGTTAGTTCAGGCAGTTAATCCGGAATTTAACGCAGATCCTGTTGTCGATATATACCTGGTCGCTTCGGGGGCGGATACGCAGTCGGTTGCAATGCGGCTTGCAGAACGTCTGCGCGATGAAGTTCCTGGTGTGAAACTGATGACAAACCACGGTGGCGGCAACTTTAAGAAACAGTTCGCCCGCGCCGACAAGTGGGGCGCCCGCGTTGCACTGGTACTGGGCGAGTCCGAAGTGGCTGACGGTACTGTTGTAGTGAAGGATTTGCGCTCTGGTGAGCAAACGGCAGTAGCGCAGGATAGCGTTGCCGCGCATTTGCGCACTCTACTGGGCTAAGGAGAAGGACAGCGTGGAAATTTACGAGAACGAAAACGACCAGATTGATGCAGTAAAACGCTTCTTTGCTGAAAACGGCAAAGCGCTGGCTGTTGGGGTCATTTTAGGGGTTGGCGCGCTGGTTGGCTGGCGTTACTGGACCAGCCATCAGACGGAGTCCGCACGCTCTGCTTCTCTGGCATATCAAAATACGGTGACTGCGGTTAGCGCGGGTAAACCGGATAGCCTTCCTGCTGCAGAGAAATTTGCCGCAGAAAACAAAAATACCTACGGCGCGTTAGCTTCACTGGAACTGGCGCAGCAGTTTGTTGACCAAAATGAACTTGAGAAAGCCGCAAGCCAGCTGCAACAAGGCTTAGCAGCGACCAGCGATGAGAATCTCAAAGCGGTGATTAATCTGCGTCTGGCTCGTGTTCAGGTTCAGCTTAAACAGGCTGATACCGCGCTGAAAACACTCGACACCATTAAAGGTGAAGGGTGGACGGCCATTGTTGCCGACCTGCGCGGTGAAGCATTGCTGAGCAAAGGCGACAAACAAGGTGCGCGTAGCGCATGGGAAGCGGGCGTGAAAAGCGATGCCTCTCCTGCTCTGAGCGAAATGATGCAGATGAAAATCAATAATTTGTCCATCTGAGAGGGACCCGATGCAATTGCGTAAATTACTTCTGCCAGGGCTGCTTTCCGTTACCCTATTGAGCGGCTGTTCACTGTTTAGTGGCGAAGAAGATGTCGTTAAGATGTCCCCATTACCGGTGGTTGAAAACCAGTTTACTCCGTCTACGGACTGGAGCACCTCTGTAGGTAACGGTATTGGTGATTTCTATTCCAATCTTCATCCTGCGCTGGCGGATAACGTTGTCTATGCAGCCGATCGCGCCGGCGTCGTTAAGGCGTTGAATGCGGACGACGGCAAAGAAGTCTGGTCTGTTAATCTGGGTGAGAAAGACGGCTGGTTCTCCCGCGCATCTGCACAGCTTTCTGGCGGTGTAACCGTGTCCGGTGGCCATGTTTACATTGGCAGCGAAAAAGCGCAGGTTTATGCGCTGAACACCAGCGATGGTACCACCGCATGGCAGACGAAAGTTGCCGGTGAAGCGCTGTCTCGTCCTGTTGTGAGCGATGGCGTGGTATTAATCCACACCAGTAACGGTCAGTTGCAGGCCCTGAACGAAGCTGACGGCGCTATCAAATGGACCGTTAACCTCGACATGCCTTCTCTGTCTCTGCGCGGCGAATCTGCCCCAGCGACCGCCTTTGGCGCAGCTATCGCTGGCGGTGATAACGGCCGCGTAAGCGCCGTGCTGATGCAGCAGGGCCAGATGATTTGGCAGCAGCGTATTTCTCAGGCGACAGGTCCAACGGAAATCGATCGTCTGAGCGACGTTGATACCACGCCGGTTATCGTCAATGGCGTTGTCTACGCGCTGGCTTATAATGGTAACCTGACGGCGCTGGATCTGCGCAGCGGTCAGATCATGTGGAAACGTGAACTGGGCTCAGTGAATGATTTCATCGTCGACGGTAACCGTATCTACCTGGTAGACCAGAACGACCGTGTACTGGCGCTGACCACCGACGGCGGTGTGACGCTGTGGACGCAAAGCGATCTGCTGCACCGTCTGCTGACGTCCCCGGTATTGTATAACGGCAATCTGGTCGTGGGTGATAGCGAAGGCTACCTGCACTGGATTAACGTTGATGATGGCCGCTTTGTCGCCCAGCAGAAAGTTGACAGCTCTGGTTTCCTGACCGAGCCGGTCTCTGCTGATGGTAAACTGCTGATCCAGGCGAAAGACGGTACGCTGTACTCTATTACGCGTTAATCGTCCCGGCCGCTCGCTTTGAAAAACGGCTCCTGGTGCAGGGGCCGTTTTACTGTTTTTAACAACGGCGCAAAAAATGTGCCCGTTGTCTGATGATTTATTAAATGAGGCTTTAAACATGGTACCTGTGGTCGCGCTTGTCGGGCGCCCTAACGTTGGCAAATCCACGTTATTTAACCGTCTAACTCGCACCCGAGATGCGCTGGTTGCGGATTTCCCGGGTCTGACTCGTGACCGTAAGTACGGTCGTGCGGAAATTGAAGGCCGCGAGTTTATCTGTATTGATACCGGCGGTATTGATGGCACCGAAGACGGTGTAGAAACCCGCATGGCGGAACAGTCGCTGTTGGCGATCGAAGAAGCGGACGTTGTGCTGTTCATGGTAGATGCACGTGCTGGCCTGATGCCTGCGGATGAAGCCATTGCGAAACATCTGCGTTCGCGCCAGAAACCGACGTTCCTGGTAGCCAACAAAACTGACGGACTCGATCCTGATCAGGCGGTCGTCGATTTCTACTCGCTGGGTCTGGGTGAAATTTATCCGATCGCGGCATCCCATGGTCGTGGCGTTCTCAGCCTGCTGGAGCATGTTCTGCTGCCGTGGATGGATGACGTTGCTCCTCAGGAAGAGGTGGATGAAGATGCAGAATATTGGGCGCAACTGGAAGCCGAAGAGAACGGCGAAGAAGAGCCTGAAGATGACTTCAATCCGCAGGATCTGCCGATCAAACTGGCGATTGTTGGTCGCCCGAACGTAGGTAAGTCCACGCTTACTAACCGTATTCTCGGCGAAGACCGCGTAGTGGTTTACGACATGCCGGGGACCACGCGTGACAGTATTTATATCCCGATGCAACGCGATGAGCGCGAATATGTGCTCATTGATACCGCGGGCGTGCGTAAGCGCGGCAAAATTACCGAAGCAGTAGAAAAATTCTCAGTTATCAAAACGCTGCAGGCGATTGAAGATGCCAACGTGGTGATGCTGGTGATTGACGCGCGCGAAGGAATTTCCGATCAGGACCTGTCGCTGCTGGGCTTTATCCTCAATAGTGGGCGTTCACTTGTTATTGTGGTCAACAAGTGGGATGGCCTGACGCAGGAAGTGAAAGAGCAGGTCAAAGAGACCTTGGACTTCCGTCTGGGCTTTATTGATTTTGCGCGTGTACACTTCATCTCTGCGCTGCACGGCAGCGGCGTGGGTAATCTGTTTGAATCGGTCCGCGAAGCGTATGACAGCTCCACCCGTCGCGTCAGCACCGCGATGCTGACGCGCATTATGACTATGGCGGCAGAAGATCATCAGCCGCCGCTGGTGCGTGGTCGTCGTGTGAAGCTGAAATATGCCCACGCCGGTGGTTATAACCCACCAATCGTGGTGATTCACGGCAACCAGGTCAAAGACCTGCCGGATTCCTACAAGCGTTATCTGATGAACTATTTCCGTAAGTCTTTGGATGTGATGGGGACGCCGATCCGCATTCAGTTCAAAGAAGGGGAAAACCCGTTTGCGAACAAACGCAATACGCTGACGCCGACGCAGATGCGTAAACGTAAGCGTTTGATAAAACACATCAAAAAAAGCAAGTAACCGTTGCTGATGCTGATAAAAACCCGTGCTTGTCGCGGGTTTTTTTTCGACGTTCCATCGCCAGCCTCAGCCCGTGCGATGTCAATCACTATTCATTTTTTACCAAGTTTAAATCTAAGAAAGTAGACATTTGTCGAGTTTTCGTCTTAAAGTCCGGGGGCTGGTACTAGACAAAACTAGCCTTAGGTTATCAAATGGTTAAATAAATTTTCGCCGTATGTAAAAAATCGGTCAGATACGTAACTGGCTGGCGTACATCGCGGTGTTTACACACACGACGACATAACTTTCGGGAGAATTATGCAATCCTCTGTTAATCAAAAAGAAAGCCGAACTTTCTTCGGCCATCCTTATCCGCTCGGCTCGCTGTTCTTCACAGAGATGTGGGAGCGCTTCTCGTTTTATGGCATTCGCCCGTTACTGATCCTGTTTATGGCTGCTACCGTTTATGACGGCGGCATGGGACTGGCACGTGAAAATGCCTCGGCGATTGTGGGTATCTTTGCCGGTACGATGTACCTCGCTGCGCTGCCGGGTGGCTGGCTGGCGGATAACTGGCTCGGCCAACAGAAAGCGGTGTGGTACGGTTCCATCCTGATTGCCCTCGGCCATCTGTCAATTGCGCTCTCCGCCATTATGGGGAACAACCTGTTCTTTATTGGTCTGATGTTTATTGTGCTCGGCTCCGGTCTGTTTAAGACCTGTATTTCGGTCATGGTTGGCACGCTGTACAAAAAAGGCGATGCGCGTCGCGACGGCGGCTTCTCGCTGTTCTACATGGGCATCAACATGGGGTCGTTTATCGCGCCGCTGATTTCCGGCTGGCTGATTAAAACTCACGGCTGGCACTGGGGCTTTGGCATTGGTGGTATCGGGATGTTGGTGGCGTTGATCATTTTCCGTGTATTTGCCGTTCCATCAATGAAACGCTACGACAGCGAAGTGGGGCTCGACTCCACCTGGAATAGCCCGGTAGTGAAACGTAACGGCGTGGGCGCGTGGCTGTTGGCGCTGGCCGTCGGTGCGGCGGTTATTGTTACGCTGATAGCGCAGGGCGTGATTGTAATTAATCCGGTCGCGGTTGCCAGCATGCTGGTGTATGTGATTGCAGCCTCCGTTGCGCTCTACTTTATCTACCTGTTCATCTTTGCCGGTCTGAACCGTAAAGAGCGCGCCAGACTGCTGGTCTGCTTTATCCTGCTGGTTTCCGCCGCGTTCTTCTGGTCCGCGTTTGAGCAGAAGCCAACTTCGTTCAACCTGTTCGCCAACGACTACACTAACCGTATGATCGGTGATTTTGAAATCCCGGCGGTCTGGTTCCAGTCGATAAACGCGCTGTTTATTATCCTGCTGGCACCGGTATTCAGTTGGGCATGGCCGAAGCTGGCAAGCATGAATATTCGCCCGAGTAGCATCACCAAGTTTGTTATCGGTATCCTCTTTGCGGCGGCAGGCTTCGGTCTGATGATGCTGGCGGCGCAAAACGTTCTCAGTAACGGCGGGGCAGGCGTTTCTCCATTCTGGCTGGTGGGCAGTATCCTGATGCTGACGCTTGGCGAGCTGTGCCTGAGTCCGATCGGTCTGGCGACAATGACGCTGCTGGCGCCGGAAAGAATGCGCGGGCAGATGATGGGCCTGTGGTTCTGCGCCAGTGCGCTGGGCAACCTGGCCGCAGGTTTGATTGGCGGTCATGTGAAGGCTGACCAACTGGATATGCTGCCGGATCTCTTCGCACGCTGCTCGATTGCGCTGCTGATCTGCGCTGCGGTACTGATCATCCTCATTGTTCCGATTCGTCGCATGCTGGAGAATACGCAAACTAAACCGGCAACTAGCGCCTGATAACACCTCGATTGTGCCGGGGCAGACGTTATGTCCCGGCTATTCAATTAACGAGGTAAGAGCATGCTGTTAGGATTTGTTGGGCTTGGTGCAGTCGTTGAAACGGCATACTTGCCCGCATTACGTAATATGTTCGGTGATGCACTACGCTGTGTGGGATTTGATGTTCAACCCGCAAAGCAGCCCGCAGACGTGACACGCTGTGCGTCGCTCGCTGAACTTCTTGCAATGCCGCTTGATACCCTGTTTATTACCACCGCATCCCTGCATCACCTCGATGTGCTTGAACAGGCGCTGGCGGCTCCCATCGCTCGTATTGTGGTCGAAAAGCCTCTTGTCGCCACGCTTTCCCAAATTGAAAAACTGAAAACGCTGCTGACTCAACCGGATGCTGCCAACCGCGTGCTGGCACTCGACCATTGGATGGCACGCAATGGTGCAATGCAGCTGGCGTTGGGCAAACTCGGAGCGCAGTGGCAGGGCGATAATCCGCAACAGGCACTTGTCTCTCATTTTTCACACATTGTTAAAATCGACGGTTTTTTGCAGGAACCGAGCGGGTTTAACGCTGTTGGAGAACCCATTGCGCTTAACTTTGCCACCGGTGAGCCGGATACCCGTGAGCTTCGTCATCCGGACGGTGTGATTCTGGACATTGGCACACATGTACTGGCAATGCTGCGTGAAACAGTGCGTTACCTGGGCGGTAATGACAGTATGACCTTGCAGGTGAAGAGCGCTAAAGACCGTCTGGGACGAAATATTGTAGAGGGCGACCTGACCACAGCAGAAGGAGAGGCGCATCTGCAGGGACAGATTAGCGGCATTCCGCTGGACATCTGGCTGAATAAATACGCGGGGCCGGCTGGCGGACAAAAAGGCTTGCGCCTTTGTCTGCGCGATGGTCGTGTCATTAGCCATGATCGCCGTGGTGTCGAGGATGTGCTCGAATTGATTGACGGTGATGTTGTACAACGCTGGAGTCTGCCTGGTAGTGTATATGCCCATTGTCTGGTGGAGCATATTCTGGGCGCGCAAAGTCTGTTTGAACGCAGTCCACAGGAAGTGAGCCGCACGACGCAGCGCAGGCTGGAGGAAGTGGAGTGCCTGTTAACGTTACAGCAGCAGTTACGCGGGCGGCATTAAACGCATCGTGTTAAACTCAGCGCAGTAATGGATCCCTGTACTGGAGTCGCTATGTCTATTATTTGCCCGGATTGTCATGCAGAGCTGGAGCCGCAAAACGGTATGGCGCACTGTGATAACTGTAATAAAGATATTCAGTTAGAAGCGCACTGCCCGGAGTGCAATCAGCCGCTGCAGGTGCTTAAAGCCTGTGGCGCGGTGGATTATTTCTGCCAGAACGGTCATGGCCTTATCTCGAAGAAACGCGTGGCGTTTGTGCCGCTTTAATCCTGTTTTTTCCTGCGCGTTTTCTTTGTCTTCGTGACAGCTCTCACTTCGCTTTCCACCCATCCGTCAGACAGGCGGGTGGTGAGCACATCACCTGCTGTAACCTGTTTAGTCTGTTTCAGCACTTCACCCTCTTTTGCGGTCGTCACGCTATAACCGCGGGCCAGCGTGGCCAGTGGGCTGACTGCCTCAAGATGGGTAACCGCGTTGCCAAAACGCTCGCGCTGATCGCTTAAACGCGCACGGATATTTTCCGCCAGTCGGTATTCCAGTTGCTGAATGCGTGTTTGCGCACGGTAAATACGCGGCTGCGGGTTTTGCTGATTCAGACGCTGCAGCATGCGCTGCTGACGCTGATTTGCCTGTTTAATCTTATTCTCAAGTGCGAAGTTCATTCTCTGACGCAGTCGTTCCAGCACGGTCTGTTGACGGGCCAGACGCAGTTGCGGATGCTGCTGTTGCAAGCGGTGATGAAGCTGGGTAAATCGACGAGTACGATTGACGAGGTAGTAGTCCATCGCCATCTCCAGACGCTGCTGACCATGCTGTATTTGACGCAGCAGTTCAAGCTGATTACGGCTGACAATTTCTGCTGCCGCCGACGGCGTAGGTGCCCGTAAATCTGCAATAAAATCGGCAATAGTGACATCGGTTTCATGGCCGACGGCGCTGACAACTGGAATGCGGCTGGCAAAGATCGCCCGTGCAACACGTTCGTCGTTAAAGCTCCACAAATCTTCCAGCGAGCCGCCGCCGCGCCCGACGATCAGCACATCGCACTCGCCCCGCGCGTTCGCCAGTTCAATGGCCCGAACGATCTGCCCTGGCGCATCATCGCCCTGGACTGCGGTCGGGTAGATAATAACGGGCAGGGAAGGGTCGCGACGCTTCAGGACGTGGAGGATATCGTGCAGCGCGGCGCCGGTTTTAGAGGTGATTACCCCGACGCAGTGGGCCGGTGAGGGCAGCGTTTTTTTGAACTGCTGATCGAATAGCCCTTCAGCCTGCAGTTTGGCCTTGAGTTGCTCATATTTTTGCTGCAGCAAACCTTCGCCCGCTGGCTGCATGCTCTCAACAATTATCTGATAGTCGCCGCGCGGCTCGTACAATGTAATGTTGGCGCGTACCAGTACCTGCTGACCGTGCTGTGGTCGGAACGTTACCCGGCGATTGCTGTTGCGAAACATCGCGCAGCGTACCTGAGCGGTGTCATCTTTGAGCGTGAAATACCAGTGACCGGAGGACGGCTGAGTGAAATTCGAAATTTCACCGCTGATCCACACTTGTCCCATTTCCTGCTCAAGCAGCAAACGAACCGTCTGATTCAGGCGGCTTACGGTAAAAATTGAGGTGGTCTGAGAGGATAACATGTGAGCGGGATCAAATTCTAAATCAGCAAGTTATTCAGTCGAAAGTAACATGCTCACAGAGGAGCGCAAGGTTTTTTTGCAAAAAAGTGTGGATGCAATCGGTTACGCTCTGTATAATGCCGCGGCAATATTTAATAACCTCCCAGGTGAGATATTGCCCATGCTACGTATCGCAAAAGAAGCCCTGACGTTTGACGACGTCCTCCTCGTTCCCGCTCATTCTACCGTTCTGCCGAATACTGCTGATCTCAGCACCCAGTTGACGAAAACCATTCGCCTGAACATTCCTATGCTCTCCGCAGCAATGGACACCGTGACGGAAGCGCGCCTGGCAATTGCCCTGGCCCAGGAAGGCGGCATCGGTTTTATCCACAAAAACATGTCTATTGAGCGCCAGGCGGAAGAAGTTCGTCGCGTGAAGAAACACGAATCTGGCGTCGTGACCGACCCACAAACCGTACTGCCAACCACCACTCTGCGCGAAGTAAAAGAACTGACCGAGCGTAACGGTTTCGCAGGCTACCCGGTTGTGACTGAAGATAACGAACTGGTCGGCATCATCACTGGTCGTGACGTACGGTTTGTGACTGATCTGAATCAGCCGGTTAGCGTCTACATGACGCCGAAAGAGCGTCTGGTGACCGTTCGTGAAGGCGAAGCACGCGATGTTGTCTTTGCCAAAATGCACGAAAAACGCGTCGAGAAAGCGCTGGTTGTTGACGACAGCTTCCATCTGCTCGGCATGATCACCGTTAAAGATTTCCAGAAAGCGGAACGTAAACCTAACGCCTGTAAAGACGAGCATGGTCGTCTGCGCGTTGGGGCTGCTGTAGGCGCAGGTGCGGGTAACGAAGAGCGTGTTGACGCGCTGGTTGCCGCTGGCGTGGATGTTCTGCTGATTGACTCCTCTCACGGTCACTCAGAAGGCGTACTGCAGCGTATCCGCGAAACTCGTGCTAAATACCCGGATCTGCAGATCATCGGGGGGAACGTTGCGACTGGTGCAGGCGCTCGCGCGCTGGCGGAAGCCGGCTGCAGCGCTGTTAAAGTCGGTATCGGCCCAGGCTCCATCTGTACTACCCGTATCGTTACCGGCGTCGGTGTACCGCAGATCACCGCCGTTTCTGACGCCGTTGAAGCGCTGGAAGGCACTGGTATTCCGGTTATTGCCGATGGCGGTATTCGTTTTTCCGGCGACATCGCAAAAGCGATCGCTGCCGGTGCTTCTGCAGTGATGGTTGGCTCTATGCTGGCGGGGACTGAAGAATCTCCGGGCGAAATCGAACTGTATCAGGGCCGTTCTTACAAATCATACCGTGGTATGGGCTCTCTGGGCGCGATGTCCAAAGGTTCTTCCGACCGTTATTTCCAGAGCGATAACGCCGCTGACAAACTGGTCCCGGAAGGTATCGAAGGTCGCGTTGCGTATAAAGGCCGCCTGAAAGAGATCATTCACCAGCAGATGGGTGGCCTGCGCTCCTGTATGGGTCTGACCGGCTGTGGTACTATCGACGCGCTGCGAACAAAAGCAGAGTTTGTACGTATCAGCGGTGCGGGTATTCAGGAAAGTCACGTTCACGATGTGACCATCACCAAAGAGTCCCCTAACTACCGCATGGGCTCCTGATAAGTTTCCGCGCCCGGCTATATGCCGGGCGAATTTGTTTCACTTGCCTCGGAATTAGCGTCAATGACAGACAATATTCATAAACATCGCATTCTCATCCTTGATTTCGGATCTCAGTACACTCAGCTGGTTGCTCGTCGCGTACGTGAACTGGGCGTCTATTGTGAACTGTGGGCGTGGGATGTTACGGAAGCACAAATTCGCGAATTCAACCCAAGCGGTATCATTCTTTCCGGTGGTCCGGAAAGCACCACTGAAGAAAACAGCCCGCGTGCGCCGGAATACGTTTTCACTGCGGGCGTGCCTGTGTTCGGCGTGTGCTACGGCATGCAGACTATGGCAATGCAGCTCGGTGGCCATGTTGAAGGTTCTAACGAACGTGAATTCGGCTATGCGCAGGTTGAAGTTCAGACCGACAGCGCGCTGATCCGCGGTATTGAAGACTCTCTGACCGCAGACGGCAAACCACTGCTGGACGTGTGGATGAGCCACGGCGACAAAGTGACCGCTATTCCGGAAGGTTTCGTGACCGTTGCCAGCACCGACAACTGCCCGTTTGCCATCATGGCGCACGAGGAAAAACGTTTCTACGGTGTGCAGTTCCACCCGGAAGTTACCCACACTCGTCAGGGGATGCGCATGCTGGAGCGTTTTGTGCGCGACATCTGCCAGTGTGAAGCGCTGTGGACCCCGGCAAAAATTATCGATGACGCCGTTGCCCGCATTCGTGAGCAGGTTGGCACTGATAAAGTGATCCTCGGCCTCTCCGGCGGCGTTGACTCCTCCGTCACCGCGATGCTGCTGCACCGTGCGATTGGCAAAAACCTGACCTGTGTGTTCGTCGACAACGGTCTGCTGCGTCTCAACGAAGCTCAGCAGGTGATGGATATGTTCGGCGACCATTTCGGCCTGAACATCATTCATGTTGAAGGTGAAAAGCGTTTCCTGGACGCGCTGAAAGGCGAGAACGATCCGGAAGCTAAACGTAAAATCATCGGCCGCGTGTTCGTGGAAGTCTTCGACGAAGAAGCGCTGAAGCTGGAAGACGTTAAGTGGCTGGCGCAGGGAACCATCTATCCGGACGTGATCGAATCCGCGGCTTCTGCCACCGGTAAAGCGCACGTCATCAAATCTCACCACAACGTGGGCGGTTTGCCGAAAGAGATGAAGATGGGTCTGGTTGAACCGCTGCGTGAGCTGTTCAAAGACGAAGTGCGTAAGATTGGTCTGGAACTGGGTCTGCCGTACGACATGCTGTACCGTCACCCATTCCCGGGGCCGGGTCTGGGCGTACGCGTGCTGGGCGAAGTGAAGAAAGAGTACTGCGACCTGCTGCGCCGTGCGGATGCTATCTTCATTGAGGAACTGCACAACGCTGACCTGTACAACAAAGTGAGCCAGGCGTTCACCGTGTTCCTGCCAGTACGTTCCGTTGGCGTCATGGGCGATGGCCGTAAGTACGACTGGGTTGTTTCCCTGCGTGCTGTTGAAACCATCGACTTTATGACCGCGCACTGGGCGCACCTGCCGTATGACTTCTTAGGCCGCGTCTCTAACCGCATTATCAACGAAGTTAACGGTATTTCCCGCGTGGTGTATGACATCAGCGGTAAGCCGCCAGCTACGATTGAGTGGGAATAATATTCCTCCCGTTTAGCGGTTTCTGAACCGGTAGTATGTAAAAGCCCTCTTTTTACAGAGGGCTTTTTATTGCGCGAATTTTATCGATGCGACAGACCTGCTCGATAGTAGGGTTAATCACACACTTAACGTCTTCGCTCCATTCAACACCGCTTTTTATTTACGGAAATAATGAAAAACACTCATGGTATTACCCTGTAGAATTTAATAATGGTAACAATTCAAATAAGCATTTAATTTCATGTGAAATATGAATGTTTTAGTCAGTGATATTTTCTGGAGATATTAATTAGCGTCAATTTGAGCGCAGTGTAGTGGGATTAAAAGATTGTGTATTTGTGCGAAAAACACGGTTGATTATCCGATATATCAGCACGTATGGGTGAGTAAGACTGCGTGAAGTTTCATCACTCAAATCCCTTACCGGATGGTTAAATATCAGGCGATTAGCCATCCGGTAAGGAATCTTAATGCTGTAGTATCATCGGCTCGGCTCGGCTCGGCTCGAGCGATCAGCGTACGTCAGTTTGTGCAGGAGATGCCTGTTGCGGCAGGGTGATCTGCTGAGATTCTTTTTTGTTCTGGTGGTGGTGCCACGCACCTATGGCGGAGTAGACGAAGCGTCCGAAGAAGAAAAGAAAGCTGATAAGCAGTACGATCCGGATCATGCGACTGTTAAATCGGTGTCGTTTGCGTAGGCTGGTAACCTGGCTCACAAAAGGTTCCTTGTAGTGTACCCAACTGAGGGCGATAGTCACATTAAGGCATACTGTGAGGGAATGGTCAATTTTTCGTTATGTAAAATTGCTTCAGTTGTTTTATCTATTTATGTTATGGAAATTAATATTATTATTTGCATTAATAATGAGATAACGATAAAAAACCATGAAAAGAGTAATAATTGATTAATGAGGGACTTATTTATTGATGTGTATCAAGCATCACCCTTTGCTGACAACTAAAATTGATGAGTCATTTTAATGTATTTAACTTTATCGTTTTAACGTCAGGTGGGATGCCTGTCCGAATACCCCCTGCAGGATGTGCGGGATTCTACTGAGCATCTATGAAACTCAATAAAAATTATATTGGTATTAGAGATAGATGGTGGGCGTTACCTCTCATCTTGCCTTCCTTGCTGTTGCCTATATTGAGCACTGCTAACACCTATGCCCATATTAGTACCGGGAACGTAATTCTTTTCTACCTGCCTTTAGCGCTGATGATTAGCCTGATGTTGTTTTTTGGCTGGGCGGCATTACCAGGAATTATCATTTCCATCATTTGGTACAAATATCCGCAGGTTGGGTTATTTGAAATGCTTTCAATAATTTCGCACTTTATAGTTACGATAGTGCTTAGTTGGGGAGGGTATAAAGTTTTTGCTCCCCGGCGGAATAACGTTTCTTACGGTGACTCCCACCTGATGTTTCAGCACATGTTTTGGCAGGTTTTCTGCCCGGCAACGCTGTTTCTACTATTCTTCCATTTCGCCGCGTTTGTGGGCGTCTATGAGAGCAAATCCGGCATGGTGGGCGTTATGCCCCTTAATACCGGCACGTTGATCAACTATCAGGCCATGCTGGCCGGGAATCTGGTTGGGGTTCCACTGTGCTACTTTATAATTCGCACGATTCGTAATCCTTTGTATATCAGAGGCTATTTATCTCAATTAAAGCAGCAGTTTGATACCAAAGTTACCAAAACAGAGTTTGCGGTCTGGTTGATTATATTGACCATACTAATGACATTGTTGTGTATGCCGCTAGATGAGAAAAGCTCGATATTTAGCACGAATTATACCTTGTCACTGATGCTGCCCGTCATGCTATGGGGAGCTATGCGTTACGGTTATAAATTTATTTCGTTAATATGGATGCTCGTACTCATTACAGCAATTCATTATTATCAACGCTATATGCCCTGGTATTCGGGTTACGATGTGCAGCTTGCCATTACCTCATCGAGTTATCTGGTTTTTTCCTTCATTGTGAATTTTATTGCCGTACTGGCAACGCGGCAGAGAATTGTCGCCAGACATTCTCATCGTCTGGCCTTCTTTGACCCCATGGTGCATATTCCGAATTTGCGCGCTTTGAACCGGGATTTGAGAAAAGCGCCATGGTCAGTGCTTTGCTTTTTGAGTGTTCCGGGTATGGAACTGCTGGTGAAAAATTACGGCATTATGCTACGTATCCAGTACAAGCAAAAACTTGCCCAGTGGGTAAAGCCATTGCTGAAACAAGATGAGCATGTCTATCAGTTATCGGGTAATGATTTAGTCCTGCGGTTTAACACCGAGTCGCATCAGGAGCGTATTGAAGCGCTGGACAGGCATATCAAGCAGTTTCGTTTTATCTGGGATGGCATGCCTTTACAGCCGCAGGTGGGGATTAGTTTTTGCTATGTCCGTTCTCCTGTTAACCACATCTACTTGTTACTGGGGGAGTTAAGCACTATCGCCGAGCTTTCTCTGGCGACCAATGCGCCAGAGAATTTGCAGCGCCGAGGCGTGATGCACCTGCAACGTGACCTGAAAGATAAGGTTGCGATGATGAATCGTCTGCAACTGGCGCTGGAGCACCATCGCTTTTTCCTGATGGCGCAGCCGATTTCAGGCGTGCGCGGCGATGTTTATCACGAAATTCTGCTGCGGCTCGAGGGGGATGATGGTGAAACCATCGGTCCTGACAGCTTCTTACCGGTAGCGCATGAGTTTGGATTGTCATCCAGCATCGATCTGTGGGTGATTGAAAATACGCTGAAGTTTATGGCGCAGAATCGGGAAAAAATGCCCGCTCGTCGGTTTGCTATTAACTTATCTCCCACGTCGGTATGCCGTGCCCGGCTTCCGCATGACATCAACCAACTGCTGATTAAGTACAAAGTTGAACCGTGGCAGCTGATTTTTGAAGTAACGGAAAGCAATGCCTTAACCAATGCGGAACAGGCGCAGGCAACGTTACTGCAGCTGCAATCATTGGGCTGTCAGATTGCGATTGATGATTTTGGTACCGGATATGCCAGCTATGCGCGGCTGAAGAATGTGAATGCCGATATTCTGAAAATTGATGGCAGCTTTATTCGCAACATCGTTTCGAATAGCCTCGACTATCAAATCGTGGCCTCTATTTGCCATCTGGCGCGGATGAAAAGAATGCTGGTGGTCGCGGAGTACGTCGAAAGTGAAGAAATACGCAGTGCGGTAATTTCGCTGGGGATTGATTACATGCAGGGGTATCTGATTGGTAAACCGCAGCCGTTGCATGAAATGTTGGAAGAGCAGGTGCCAGAAGAACTGGCACCTGCTGAGAGCTTATGCGGCGATATCGGGTGAACTCTCTTCTTCAATTTTGAGACGCCAGCCGGTAACGGCTTCCCAGTATTGCTGCTCTTTTTCCAGATCGAGCAGCACCAGCGCATTCTGGCTAAACCAGTCATGCGGAAAGCGTAAGGTCCAGTGGTTGTCGTCGGTAATTAGGGTCAGCGTCGGTGGCGTGGTGGTCGCCTGTCGCTGATTATTCAGCAGCACGCCCAGGCGCAACAGCTGAATTAACGGCAGAAACTGTTTTTTCTTGAACAGCGTAAAGCGCGGCAAATCATCCAGTTTCACCGCTTTGCGATGATATCGAACCAGGGTTGCCATCATCAGCTGTTGTTCCTGATTGAAACCCGGTAAATCGCTGTTTTGGAGGATATACGCCGAGTGGCGATGTAAACCGCTGTGGTTGATGTTCAGCCCAACCTCATGCAGCATCGCCGCCCAGCGCAGCAACGCTTCCAGTTGTGGATTGGCCAGCTTTGGCTGCTGCGTATGCCACTGGTCGTACATTTGCATCGTCGTTTCCAGTACGCGCCGGGCCTGTTCGCTGTCGATATTGTACTGGTTCGCCAGGCTGCTCGCGGTACGACTGCGAACGTCCTGGTGGCGAAAACGACCTTCCATCTCATACAGCACGCCTTCGCGTAGTGCGCCATCAGAAAGGCGGAGTTCGCGGATAGCCAGTGCGTCAAAAACGCCGCACAGAATCGCGAGTCCCGGCACAAACACCGCTTTTCGCTCTTCAGACAGCCCCGGCAGGCTGAGCGCATCGAATGACGCATGCTTTAGCACTTCGGATCGCAGTTTGTCCAGGCGTTCGGGGGTGATAAAACCATCTTTCTCGCCCATCTCCAGCAGCACTTCGTGTGCCGCTTTAATCGTGCCCGACGCGCCCAGCGCAACGTTCCAGCCCTGAATGCGAAACTGCCAGGTTAAGGTTTCAAGCTTTTGCGCTGCCGCCATGCGCGCACGCTGGAAGTTTTCCCGACTAATAGCGCCGCCCGGGAAATACATCTGAGCAAAACTGACGCAGCCCATACGACGGCTTTCCACCAGTTTGGGCTCGAAATCTTCGCCGATCACCAGTTCTGTTGAACCACCGCCGATATCAATAACCAGCTTACGACCCTTTTCCGGCTGGGTGTGCTCCACGCCCATAAAAATCAGTCGGGCTTCTTCATTACCGGAAATAATCTCAATAGGGTAGGGGATAACTTTTTCTGCTCGCTTGAGAAAATCGGTCGCATTTAGCGCCTGACGCAAAGTATGGGTTCCCACGATGCATACGCTTGATGGGGGAAAGCCCTGCAGACGTTCGGCGAACAGCGACAGGCAGCTTAATCCGCGCTCCATTGCCTCTTCGCTCAGCTTGTTATCTTCGCCGAGGCCATCCGCCAGATGAACGCGCTGTTTCAGTCGCCCGATAATCTGCATTGCGCCATCAACCACGCGGGCAATGACCATATGGAAACTGTTTGAACCAAGGTCGACCGCAGCAAATTCCTGCGGTCGTGGAGTCTTGTCGTGTATTGGCATAGCGTTAGTCAGGTTGCTCGAGTGATTTGATGTAGTCGTATATCGCCAATTGTGACTGAACCTTACGGCGGTTTCCGCGCGGTACGTAGCGATTACTGAGTTCTTTATCGATGAAGCGAGCCTTCACCGTGTCGCTGAACAGGATATCGATAATATCCAGCACCCGTTGCTTAAGACGCGGGTCCAGCAGCGGTGTGGCGACTTCGATGCGATAGTCGATATTCCTGGTCATCCAGTCTGCGGAGGAGAGGTATACCTGCTTGTCGCCACCGTTTTCGAAGATATAAACCCGGTCGTGTTCAAGGTAGCGGTCAACTATGCTTATCACGCGAATATTGTCGCTAATGCCTTCCAGATTCGGAATCAAAGAGCACATACCGCGAATCAATAAATTGACTGGCACGCCTGAGCTTGAGGCCGCATAGAGACGATCAACCAGGCCTTTATCGACCAGGTTATTCAGTTTTAGGGTGATACCGGAAGGCTGTCCTTGCTGCGCGTTGGCGATTTCTTTGTCAATCATCGCGTACAGCAAACGGCGCGAGTTCTGCGGAGAAACCAGCAGATAATCGAATGTCACCGGACGATACGGGTTCTCGATGAAGTTGAACACCCGACGAACCTCGTTGGTAATGCGTGAGTCGGCGGTAAGTAACGAGTAGTCGGTATAGAGACGCGCCGTTTTTTCGTTGAAGTTCCCCGTCCCGATATGCGCATAGCGCACAACTTCATCACCTTCTTTACGCGAGATAAGGAACAATTTTGCGTGAATTTTCAGGCCCGGCGCGGAGAAGATGACGTGAACGCCAGCCTCGGTAAGACGCTTGGCCCAATGAATGTTGGCTTCTTCATCAAAGCGAGCCTGCAATTCTACCACCACGGTGACTTTCTTACCGTTGTGCGCAGCATGGATCATCGAATCAATGATGCGCGAGTCTTTGGCCACACGGTAGATGTTGATTTTTATCGCCAGCACGCTCGGGTCGAAAGAGGCCTGGCGCAACAGTTCAAGAACGTGCTCAAAAGTGTGATACGGATAATATAGCAGCACGTCGCGTTCGCGAACGGCGTCAAAGCCGTTACGAAACTTCTCGTTATCGAACCAGATATGGCGCAAACGCGGCAGCGGTTTGTTCACCAGGTTAGCTTTGCCAACGTTGGGGAAATTAATAAAGTCTTTGAAGTTATGGTAACGCCCACCGGGAACAATCGAGTCGTAGCGAGAAATCGTCAGCTTTTCACGCAGTACCTCGACCAGTGCATTGGGCATGTCGCGCTGATAGACAAAACGTACAGGCTCTGCGGTCAGACGCTGTTTCAGACTGGACGACATCAGCTCCATCAGGCTCGATTCCATCTCGTGCACCAAATCGTATTCGGCGTCGCGAGTCATTTTCATCGAATAGGCGTTCAGCGCATCGTAATCAAAGAACCCTTTGAAAATGTCGTCAAGGCAGTAGCGTAAGATGTTGTCCAGCAGGATCATCGGTTTGCGACGGCGCGGGGTTTCCGGCGGTAGATTCACAAAACGGGGAACCTTGTCGGAAGGGATTTCCAGCAGCGCGTAGCGGATCGTATCGCCGCGGATAATTTCCACCGCCAGATAGGTGTAGTCATCTTTCAGAAACTGAACTAAATCCGTCTCGCGGTTGATCAGGATCGGTGTAATGTGCTGGCGAAGATATTGTTTGAAGTAGTGGCGTAACCAGCTCTGTTGATTGACCGACAACTGACGTTCATTGATAAGGAAAATCTGGTTGCGCGCCATCTCCAGCAGCAACTCGTTGTACAGGCCGTCAAATTCCTGATCGGCTTTTAATACGCGGGCCTGGATTTTACCTAACAGATGGCGGGAGTGAGAGTTTGAACCCTGTTCTTCGCTAATAATGATTCGGCGCTTCAGTTCGGCGAAACGAACCTTATAAAACTCGTCGAGATTATTGGAATAGATGCCTAAGAAACGCATCCGTTCGATCAACGGGTTTGACTTATCAGCAGCTTCCTGGAGTACACGTTCGTTGAACGCTAACCAGCTGAGTTCTTTCTCGATATATAGCTTTTCCTGACCCATTACCACTTTTACTCCGTTTCATTCACGGGACACTACCGATTTATTATGGCGAGCATTGCTCTCAGATGTCCAACAGTGCCAGAAAAATATGACAATAAACCGTCTGATAGCAAAGAGAAAGGGGGGGGCGTAGATGAATACCGGAGATGTTAACCGGAAAAGGTATTTATGCCTGTAAACCGGATGGTGAGATCCGGTTTACAGGTTGATTTTATTATTCGTCGGCGGCGTAGCCTTGTGGCGGCAGACGAGCGCCGTCCAGCCATGCTGCGTTATCACGCATTTTCAGGCGACCATCAGTAAACCAGCTTACCACCAGCGGGTAAATGGTATGTTCCTGGGCCTGGACTCGTGCCGTGACATCATCTTCGCTGTCGCCTTCAAATACCGGAACCTTGGCCTGGAGAATAACCGGTCCGCCGTCCAGTTCATCGGTGACGAAATGGACGGAGGTGCCATGCTCTTCATCGCCGTTTTCCAGAACCTGACGGTGCGTGTGCAGGCCAGGATACTTCGGCAATAAAGACGGGTGGATATTCAGCAATCGTTCAGAATAGTGAGCAACAAACGCCGGACTTAGAATGCGCATATAACCGGCCAGCACCACGACATCGGGGGCATAAGCGTCGATCTCTTGTATCAGTTGCTGGTCGAATGCTTCGCGACTGGCAAACTGGGCGGCTTCCAGCGAGTGTGCAGGAATATTCGCTTCGCGTGCGCGCTCAAGGCCGAACGCATCGGCCTTGTTACTGAATACTGCACGTATGGTGCCATTGATTTTATTCTGTTCGCAGGCATCGATTATCGCCTGCAAATTGCTTCCGTTGCCGGAAATGAGCACCACAATGTTTTTCATTCAATGACCACACGCTGTTCGGAATCAGAAGCTTTGATGATACCGATTTTCCATGCGTTTTCACCTTTCTCATTGAGCAAAGCAAGGGCTTTGTCCACTTCAGAAGCTGGCAGGGCGATAACCATGCCTACGCCGCAGTTAAAGGTGCGATACATCTCATGCTGGCTGACGTTACCCGCCGTTTGCAGCCAGTTGAAGACGGCTGGCCACTGCCATGAAGATTCGTCGATCACAGCCTGCGTGTTGTCTGGCAGAACGCGTGGAATATTTTCCCAGAAACCACCGCCGGTCAGGTGGGCAATGGCATGCACATCAACCTTCTCAATCAATTCCAGAATGGATTTGACATAAATGCGGGTCGGGGCCAGTAAGTGATCGGCCAGCGGCTTGCCTTCAAGCTCGGTGGTTTCCGGGTCACAACCGCTGACTTCAACAATTTTGCGCACCAGAGAGTAGCCGTTGGAGTGCGGACCGCTGGAGCCGAGTGCAATCAGTACGTCGCCGTCAGCCACTTTTGAACCGTCGATGATCTCTGATTTTTCGACGACGCCAACGCAGAAGCCTGCCACGTCGTAATCTTCGCCGTGGTACATCCCCGGCATTTCAGCCGTTTCACCGCCGACAAGCGCACAGCCAGACTGCAGACAGCCTTCGGCAATACCGTTAATGACGCTGGCTGCGGTATCCACATCCAGTTTGCCGGTAGCATAGTAGTCGAGGAAAAACAGCGGCTCAGCGCCCTGAACCACGAGGTCGTTGACGCACATTGCGACGAGGTCAATGCCGATAGTGTCGTGGCGTTTCAGATCCATCGCCAGACGCAGTTTTGTGCCGACGCCATCAGTGCCGGAAACCAGTACCGGTTCACGATATTTTTGCGGCAATGCGCACAGCGCACCGAAGCCACCCAGACCACCCATAACTTCCGGACGACGAGTTTTCTTTACTACGCCTTTGATTCGATCAACCAGAGCATTACCTGCATCAATATCAACACCGGCATCTTTGTAGCTAAGAGAGGTTTTATCGGTCACTGCCTGCTTCCCCACATGTTTACTTGCAGTAAAAGTTAAATTCGGCGCAATTCTAACAGGGAAAGCAAACGTTTGCGAGCCTGCTCTGCATCAAGTTTTATGTGCTGATTTTTTCAGCATTTTACAATCATTTATCTATTTGTTTGAACTGCGCCACGAAAATGAAACCGGGTACAGTCTTGTGCTTGAAACCTGCCTGCTGAATACACAGTATCGTACTGAAACCGGTTTCTGTTTTCTGTTGCAGACCTCATCAACAGCGTTTTGCACAGAGTAATCACGAGAGGGGAAGGGGATGTCAGGATTTAAAGCAGATTTCATGTGGGGTGGTGCCGTAGCCGCTCATCAACTGGAAGGTGGCTGGCAGGAAGGTGGAAAAGGAATTAGCGTTGCCGATGTCATGACGGCGGGGGCGCATGGCGTGGCGCGTGAAATCACTGACGGTGTGATTGCCGGTAAAAACTACCCTAACCACGACGCCATCGATTTTTATCACCGCTATAAAGACGACATTAAACTGTTTGCCGAAATGGGGTTTAAATGTTTTCGTACTTCGATTGCCTGGACGCGTATTTTCCCCTTAGGCGACGAAGCGCAACCCAATGAGGCTGGCCTGCAGTTCTATGATGACCTGTTTGACGAATGCCTGAAATATGGCATTGAACCGGTGATTACGTTGTCGCATTTCGAGATGCCATACCATCTGGTGACGGAATATGGCGGCTGGCGTAACCGTAAGCTTATCGATTTCTTTGTCCGTTTTGCCGCAGTGGTTTTTACCCGTTACCAGCACAAAGTGAAGTACTGGATGACGTTTAATGAAATTAACAACCAGGCAAATTATCACGAAGACTTCGCGCCTTTTACTAACTCTGGCCTGAAATACCAGCCCGGTGAAGACCGCGAGCCGGTTATGTACCAGGCGGCGCACTATGAACTGGTGGCAAGCGCACTGGCGGTAAAGGCTGCGCGTGAGATTAACCCGGCATTGCAGATAGGGTGCATGATTGCCATGTGTCCTATCTATCCACTGACCTGCGCGCCGGACGATATGATGATGGCGATGAACGCCATGCACCGGCGTTACTGGTTTACCGATGTCCATGTGCGCGGCAAATACCCGCAGCATCTTCTCAACTACTTTGCCCGGCGTGGCTTTGATCTTGATATCACCGAGGAAGACCGTCAGGCGCTGACCGAGGGTTGTGTCGATTACATCGGCTTTAGCTACTATATGTCTTTCGCAACGCAGGCCACGGTAGACAACCCACAGCTGGACTACGACGAGTCGAAAAGCCTGGTTTCCAACCCGTACGTGCAGAAATCGGACTGGGGCTGGCAGATTGATCCCGTTGGTCTGCGCTATTCGCTGAACTGGTTCTGGGATCATTACCAACTGCCGCTGTTTATCGTCGAAAACGGCTTTGGTGCGATTGACGTGCAGCAGGCCGACGGATCGGTGGATGATTCCTATCGTATTGACTATATGGCCGCACATATCAGCGAAATGAAAAAAGCGGTAGTGGAAGATGGCGTGGACCTGATGGGTTATACCCCGTGGGGTTGTATTGACTTAGTCTCAGCCGGGACGGGGGAGATGAAAAAACGCTACGGCTTTATCTATGTTGATAAAAATAATGACGGAAGCGGAACGTTAGCACGCTCGCCGAAGAAATCTTTTTCATGGTATCAAAACGTTATCCAGACCAATGCTGAATATCTATAAAATTCATAGCATTGACAGCCAGCCCCGCTAATAATGCGGGGCTTGTTTTATACTCATCATCCAGACGCAAACGACTTTGGTTGATCCATATCAAGCGTATCCAGTGTTGCGCCAGAGACGAAAAGCGGTATAATCCGGCGATTTTTTTTGTGGTTGCCACTCGTCTGAGGAAAGGAGAAGAGTATGAAGATCGTGGAAGTCAAACACCCACTCGTCAAACACAAGCTGGGACTGATGCGTGAAAACGACATCAGCACTAAACGCTTTCGTGAACTCGCCTCGGAAGTTGGCAGCCTGCTGACTTATGAAGCAACCGCTGGTCTGGAAACCGAAAAGGTGACCATTGAAGGCTGGAACGGTCCGGTTGAAGTTGACCAAATCAAAGGTAAAAAAATCACCGTTGTGCCAATCCTGCGTGCGGGCCTGGGCATGATGGAAGGCGTACTGGAAAACGTTCCGAGCGCGCGTATCAGCGTGGTTGGTATGTACCGTAACGAAGAAACGCTGGAGCCGGTTCCGTACTTCCAGAAGCTGGTATCTAACATCGATGAGCGTATGGCGCTGATCGTTGACCCGATGCTGGCAACCGGCGGTTCCGTTATCGCCACCATCGACCTGCTGAAAAATGCAGGCTGCACCAGCATTAAAGTGCTGGTCCTGGTTGCGGCACCGGAAGGTATCGCGGCACTGGAAAAAGCGCACCCGGATGTTGAGCTGTACACGGCCTCCATCGATCAGGGGTTGAACGAGCACGGATACATTATTCCGGGGCTCGGCGATGCCGGCGATAAGATTTTTGGTACCAAGTAAACGAATAAGTGAAAAGAAGCCGACTTTAAGAGTCGGCTTTTTTTTGAATATAACAACCCAAGGCTAATAACAAACAACACTCAGAGGAAAACACTATGACGCGCCGTGCTATCGGGGTGAGTGAAAGACCGCCGCTTTTACAGACAATCCCGCTTAGTTTGCAGCACCTGTTCGCCATGTTTGGCGCAACGGTACTGGTGCCAGTCCTGTTCCACATCAACCCGGCTACCGTTCTGCTGTTTAACGGCATTGGTACGTTGCTGTATCTCTTTATCTGTAAAGGTAAAATTCCTGCGTATCTGGGTTCCAGCTTCGCATTTATTTCCCCGGTACTGCTGTTGCTGCCGTTAGGGTATGAAGTGGCGCTGGGTGGTTTCATTATGTGCGGCGTTCTGTTCTGCCTGGTTTCTTTCATCGTTAAGAAAGCAGGAACCGGCCGGCTGGATGTCATGTTCCCTCCTGCGGCGATGGGCGCAATCGTTGCCGTCATCGGTCTGGAGCTGGCTGGCGTCGCTGCGGGCATGGCGGGGTTACTGCCCGCAGAGGGACAATTACCGGATTCAAAAACCATCATCATCTCAATGGTGACGCTGGCGGTTACGGTATTTGGCTCTGTACTGTTCCGCGGTTTTATGGCGATTATCCCGATTCTGATTGGGGTGCTGGCCGGCTACGCGCTCTCCTTCGTGATGGGAGTCGTGGACACCACGCCGATTGCGCAGGCCCACTGGTTTGCTCTGCCAACGTTCTACACGCCGCGCTTTGAATGGGTTGCCATTCTGACCATCCTGCCGGCGGCGCTGGTGGTCATCGCTGAACACGTTGGACACCTGGTGGTAACGGCGAATATCGTGAAAAAAGATTTGATTCGCGATCCTGGCCTGCATCGTTCAATGTTTGCCAACGGCCTGTCTACGGTTATCTCTGGTTTCTTCGGCTCTACGCCGAACACCACGTACGGTGAAAATATTGGCGTAATGGCGATTACTCGTGTTTACAGTACCTGGGTTATCGGCGGCGCGGCAATTTTTGCCATTCTGCTCTCCTGTGTGGGCAAGCTGGCGGCGGCGATCCAAATCATTCCACTGCCGGTCATGGGTGGCGTATCGCTGCTGCTGTACGGCGTGATTGGTGCTTCCGGTATTCGCGTACTGATCGAGTCAAAAGTTGACTACAACAAAGCGCAAAACCTGATCCTGACCTCGGTTATTTTGATCATTGGCGTGAGTGGTGCGAAAGTTCACATTGGTGCCGCTGAGCTGAAAGGCATGGCGCTGGCGACCATTGTTGGCGTTTGTCTGAGCCTGATTTTCAAAGTTATCAGCCTGCTGCGTCCGGAAGAAGTCGTGCTTGACGCGGAAGATGCCGACAGTCCGCAACAGTAAATCTCTTACCGGGTGGCGATGCTGCCCGGTTCTATCACGACGTATTTCTGTGTTAAACTCAACGCGATTTTATGAAATCCTGGGTTGAGGTATCTCTGAACACACCGGCACAGCTCTCTTTGCCACTTTATCTTCCTGACGACGAAACTTTCGCAAGTTTCTGGCCGGGGGATAACTCCTCTTTACTGGCTGCACTGCAAAACGTGCTGCGTCAGGACCATAGCGGGTATATTTATCTCTGGTCGCGTGAAGGCGCTGGCCGTAGTCATTTGCTGCATGCAGCCTGTGCGGAACTGTCCGCGCGCGGCGATGCGGTAGGCTATGTGCCGCTCGACAAGCGTACCTGGTTCGTCCCCGAGGTGCTCGACGGTATGGAGCATTTATCGCTGGTATGCATCGATAACATCGAATGTGTGGCCGGGGATTCGCTGTGGGAAATGGCGATCTTTGATCTCTACAACCGCATCCTGGAGTCGGGGAAAACGCGTCTGCTGATCACCGGCGATCGCCCGCCAAGACAGCTGAATCTGGGGTTGCCGGATCTCGCCTCGCGCCTGGACTGGGGACAAATCTACAAGCTGCAGCCGCTTTCCGATGAAGATAAGCTGCAGGCGTTGCAATTACGCGCCAGACTTCGTGGGTTTGAACTGCCGGAAGATGTGGGACGCTTCCTGCTCAAGCGTCTGGATCGAGAAATGCGTACGCTGTTTATGACGTTGGATCAGCTTGATCACGCATCGATCACCGCCCAGCGTAAGCTGACCATTCCATTCGTAAAAGAGATACTGAAGCTGTAAGCGCCGCAGCCGAAAAAACTGCGGCAGGTTTCAGGTTAACCGATGATTTCCAGTACCTGCTCCGGCGGGCGTCCAATTCTCGCCTGGCCTTTGGCAACCACAATCGGGCGCTCCATCAATTTCGGGTTTTCCACCATTGCCTGAATCAGCGCATCTTCACTCAGATTTACGTCCGCCAGATTAAGTGACTTATAGAGATCTTCTTTCTGGCGCATCAGCTCGCGCGCGCTGGACATGCCCAGCATCTGCAGCAATTCACGCAGGGTTGTGGCGTCAGCCGGGGTTTCCAGATACAACACCACTTCCGGGTCCACACCGTTGGACTTCAGTAACTCCAGCGTTTCACGGCTCTTGGAGCAGCGTGGGTTATGGTAGATTTTAATCGCGTCTGACATGACTTCTCCTTGCATAACAATCCTGCCGGATGGCGACCAAAAGACCTTATCCGGCCTACATATCGCCATCCGGCAAGGGTTCGATAATTACATTTTCGTATACGGTTTAAAGCGCTCTTGCAGTTGGCGTAGCTGGTCGATACGGGCATCGTATCTGGCCTGCAGCTGGCTACCCAGCTTGACCTGTGAGCTTGCGCTGCTGAGCATCGAAATCGCCTGATCCAGACGTCCTGCGAGGGCATACCCTTCCGCGCGGGCTGCCAGCTCCTGGTCGCGGTTGTTCAGGTTGGCTTCCGTTTGCGCTAACAGATCCCAGCCGTTAGGGTCGTCCTTATGGTTAAACGTATAGCGATTCAGGATGGTCGCTGCCTCTTTGGCTTGCCCGGCCTGTAAATACGCATTTGCCAGGTTGAGCTGCAGTACCGGGTTGGTGCGCAGGTCGCGGGCGTTTTTCAACCGATTAATGGCATCGCTGGTTTTCTTCTGACCGAGATCGATATCCGTTGCCAGGTCGAGATACCAGGCATTGTTAGCATCTGCCGCCAGCAGCGGTTGCAGTGCTTTACGTGCCTCGTCATATTTACTGGCCTCCATTGCCTGCAATGCCCGGCCATACTGCGCCGCACGTTGCTCACGTATGTTGCCTTTCGACCAGTTACTCAGCAGGTCATCGGTCAGCTGGTTGCGACCAGAGTTGTACATGCCTAAGGTGCGTGCCTTGGCCAGATAAAAATCTTCTGAAGACTGGACGACAGCCGGACGCATTTGGTTGGCGCGGTTACGGGCATCCGACAGACGGCTTTCTGGCAGGGGGTGAGTCAGCAAAATTTCTGGTGGACGCGAAGAGTAACGGGCCTGATCGAGCAATTTTTCCAGAAACGTCGGCATGGCCTGGGGATCGAATCCCGAGCGTTGCAGTACCTGAATACCGATGCGGTCTGCTTCCTGTTCGTTTTGCTGCGTAAAGCTAATCATCCCCTGACGTGTACCCGCCAGCGTACCGGTCAGCGCCGCCATACCCGCCTGCGGGCTGGCCATCGCCAATAAAATTGACCCTAACGCACCCACCCACGTTAGCGGCGCGCTGCGTTTCTGGTCTTCCATTGCACGCGCCAGGTGACGCTGCGTAACGTGGGAAATTTCGTGCGCCATAACCGATGCCAGTTGGCTTTCGTTATCGGAATAGCGGAACAGTGCGGAGTGCAAAACAACGTTGCCGCCAAAGAAAGCAAAGGCGTTGATTTCATCGTTGTTAATCAAAAAGAAGGTGAAGGGCGTTTTTACCGAGTCGGCGTGCGAGACCAGACGCATCCCCAGCGCATTAATGTATTGCGTCAGCAACGGATCGTTAATTAATGGCGCACTGCCGCGCAGCTGGCGTACATAATAATCGCCCATCTGCATTTCCTGTCCTATGGAAAGCGTACTCCCTGCCGAGGTTCCCATATCAGGTAGGGTGTCCGCGGTTTCTGCAAATGCGGGCGCAACCTGACCGATGGTCAGTGCAGCAATGAGGGTAGCAACCAGGTTTTTTTTCAACTGCCTGAACATAACCTCTGTCCTGTATTCTTTTTTGAGATAGCCATTTGACCAATGCCGTGAAGTTTCGTTCACACTCCGCAAGCTTAGGGAGTGTAACTGCGAAACCTGACGATGAACACCCAGGAAAAATGACTTTTCACTTTGCGTAATCCGCTATAAAAAGCGAAGTCTTTTTTGTGACATTTCGATACAATTCGGGATCGCAATCCCGCTATTGGATTCATGGAAGGGTTTTATGCTCGAAATGTTGATGCAATGGTATCGCCGCCGCTTTAGCGACCCCGAAGCCATCGCCTTGCTGATTATTCTGGTTGCCGGTTTTGGCATCCTGTTCTTTTTTAGCGGTCTTTTGGCGCCGCTGCTGGTCGCCATTGTGCTGGCGTACCTGCTCGAATGGCCGACAGTACGGCTGGAACATATTGGTTGTTCACGGCGTTGGGCAACATCGATTGTGTTGGTGGTGTTTGTCGGTATTTTGCTGCTGATGGCGTTTGTGGTAATGCCCGTTGCATGGCAACAGGGGATCTACCTGATCCGCGATATGCCCGGCATGCTCAATAAATTGTCTGATTTTGCCGCCACCTTACCGCGGCGTTATCCGGCGCTGATGGATGCGGGCATTATTGATGCGATGGCGGAGAATATGCGCTCGCGAATGCTCACCATGGGCGATTCGGTGGTGAAATATTCGCTAGCTTCACTGGTCGGATTGCTGACGCTGGCGGTGTATCTGATTCTCGTCCCGTTGATGGTGTTCTTCCTGATCAAAGATAAAGGACAAATGCTGAACGCTGTGCGTCGGGTGCTGCCGCGTAATCGCGGACTGGCGGGGCAGGTGTGGAAAGAGATGAACCAGCAAATCACCAACTATATCCGCGGCAAGGTGCTGGAAATGGTGGTGGTTGGCGTGGCGACCTGGCTCGGCTTCCTGCTGTTTGGCCTCAACTATTCGCTGCTGCTGGCGGTGCTGGTAGGCTTCTCCGTGCTGATCCCGTACATCGGCGCTTTCGTGGTCACTATTCCGGTGGTCGGTGTGGCATTGTTCCAGTTCGGGCTTGGCACCGAGTTCTGGAGCTGTTTTGCCGTATACCTGATAATCCAGGCGCTGGACGGTAATTTGCTGGTGCCGGTGCTGTTCTCCGAGGCGGTAAATCTGCATCCGCTGGTGATTATTCTCTCAGTGGTGATATTCGGCGGCCTGTGGGGATTCTGGGGCGTATTCTTTGCGATTCCTCTGGCGACGTTAATCAAAGCGGTAATGCATGCCTGGCCGGATGGTCAGGTCGTTGATGAACCCTAATCTGTTTGCTCCGGCGATGCAATGTCGCCGGAGCCGAACTTGTCTGACCTCTATCCACACATTCTGAATAATCTCCTCTGGTGTCGTTTTTCTCTGCGTTTGTCTTTAACTTGACCCGCGTGATGTCTTTAAGTCACGCAAGGAATAAGGCCAACAGGAGAACAAAATGGGTCACAACACACACACGCAGCAGAAGGTGGAATGGGGCGGTTATCTCGCTTTTTTTATTACTATTATTCTTTTTTCCGGCATGTTTGCGAAAAGTACCGAATGGTGGCGAGTCTTTGATTTCACCGTTCTCAACGGTGCGTTTGGGCAGATTAATGCGGCGGGGGACACGGCGGTCTCTTTTCGCGGCACGGGCGGTATGGGCGCAAAAGACGGCTTCTTATTCGCGCTTGAGCTGGCGCCTTCCGTCATTATTTCACTCGGGATAATTTCCGTCACCGAAGGGCTGGGAGGGTTGCGTGCGGCACAGCAACTGATGACGCCAGTCCTGCGCCCGTTACTCGGTATTCCGGGTATTTGTTCGCTGGCGCTGATTGCGAATATGCAAAATACCGATGCTGCGGCAGGGATGACTAAAGAAATGGCGGAAGAGGGCATTATCACTGAACAGGAACGTGCCATTTTTGCCTGCTGGCAAACCAGCGGCAGTGCGTGTATTACCAACTATTTTTCCTCGGGTGCTGCGTTGTTTACGATGGTTACCGTTCCGGTGATTACGCCGCTGGCGGTGATCCTTGTCTTCAAATTTGTGGGGGCGAACCTGCTGCGTTTGTGGATTGCGCAGCTGGAAAATCGCCGTACGCAGCAGGAGGCGTGAGATGACAACGCAAGTACGTAAAAACGTCATGGATATGTTTATCGATGGCGCACGGCGCGGATTCACTATTGCAACAACCAGCCTGTTGCCTAACGTGGTAATGGCGTTTGTGATTATTCAGGCGCTGAAGGTGACGGGACTGCTCGATATTGTCGGGCGGGTATGTGAGCCGGTAATGGCGCTGTGGGGACTGCCGGGCGAATCTGCTACCGTACTGCTGGCGGCGGTGATGAGTATGGGAGGCGGCGTCGGTGTTTGCGCCAGCCTGGTTGTCGCCGGTACGCTTTCGGGACATGATGCTACGGTGCTGTTACCGGCTATCTACCTGATGGGCAATCCGGTGCAAAATGTGGGACGCTGTCTGGTTACCGCGGGAGTCCATCCCCGTTATTACCCGCTTATTATTGCGGTATGCGTAATTAATGCGCTGCTCTCTATTTGGGTTATGCAGGTTATTGCCTGACAAGGAAGGTTATGAACTGTTCCATTCTTAATTTGACGTTGTTCCAGCAGGGACACGTGTACGCGCCGGAAGACTTAGGACGCCAGGATATACTGGTGTCTGACAGCAAAATTGTTGCCATCGCGCCGTCGATTTCCCCTGACGATTTTCCTGGCTGCGAGTGTATCAATCTTGACGGTGCGATTGTGTGCCCAGGATTTATCGATCAACACGTCCATCTGATTGGCGGCGGTGGAGAAGCGGGGCCGCACACCCGCACGCCGGAAGTACGCTTGTCGCGGCTGGTTGAAGCTGGCGTCACCTCGGTGGTGGGATTGCTGGGGACAGATGGTATTACCCGTCACCCTGAATCGCTGCTGGCGAAAACCCGCGCGCTGGAATTTGAAGGCATCAGCGCATGGATGCTGACCGGGGCGTATTCTCTGCCTTCCCCGACCATCACCGGCAGTATCGATCGCGATGTGGCGCTGATCGATAAAATTATTGGCGTGAAATGTGCTGTTTCGGACCATCGTTCTTCAGCCCCGGACACCTCGGCGCTGGCAAACATGGCGGCGCAGTCGCGCGTTGGCGGATTGTTAGGGCGCAAGCCGGGGATTAGCGTCTTCCATATGGGCGACAGCCCGCGCATGCTGGAGCCGTTGTACCAGATCCTCGACAGCTGCGATGTACCGATTACCAAGCTGCTGCCCACACACGTCAATCGTGCGGAACCGTTGTTTCAGTCGGCGCTGGAGTATGCCCGCAAAGGCGGTTATATCGACATTACCAGCAGCATTGATGAACCCGTCGACCCGGCCACGGCTATCGCCACGGCACTACGCCAGAACGTGCCGCTGTCGCGTATTACCTTGAGTTCAGACGGCAACGGTAGCCAGCCGGAATTTGATGACTACGGTAATCTTATCGGCATCGGTGTCGCAGGGTTTGAATCACTGGCTGAAACAGTGCGCCAGTTGGTGAAGGTTCATGCCATACCGCTGGAACTGGCGCTGTGTCCGCTGACGCGAACGGTCGCAGAATTTTTGGGACTGGAACATAAAGGGCGTCTGGCGGTGGGATGCGATGCCGACATTCTGGTGCTCAATGATGCGCTTGAAGTTCATCACCTGTGGGCGAAGGGAAAAGTCGTCGTCAGAGAGAAAAAAGCCTGTATAAAAGGGACATTTGAATAAACGACGTTGATGCCGGATGGCGGCGTAAACGCCTTATCCGGCTACGGAGTTATGCGGATGGTGGCCTGATAAGACGCGTGGCGTCACCATCAGGCGCTATCCGGCAAAATGTAAATCAGGCGTTCTCTTTCAGCCAGTTCATTACCACGTCGTGGTGGTTGCTGGTTTTGAAGTCATCAAACACATGCTCAATTTTCCCTTCAGCATCAATCAGGAAGCTGATGCGGTGGATGCCATCATAGGTTTTGCCCATAAATGACTTCTCACCCCAGACGCCGAACTGCTCGCAAACCTGGTGATCTTCGTCGGACAGGAGCGTGAAGTTAAGGACTTCTTTCTCCGCGAATCGGGAAAGCTTCTCTGGTTTATCGGTGCTGATTCCCAGCACTTCAACACCTGCTTTTTTTAACTCATCCATGTTATCGCGCAGGCCGCAGGCCTGTACGGTACAGCCGGGTGTCATGGCTTTCGGGTAAAAATAAACCAGAACACGCTGTCCCTGGAAGTCGGTTAAATTTACTTGTTCTCCGTCTTGATCCGGCAAGCTAAATTTCGGTGCGATATCACCGGCTTTCAGTGGGTTCATTACTTAACTCCATCCTGTTCATCATGCTGTGAGTAATTGACGACGTTAATACTGCCTTGCGCATTGAGTTCTGTACAGAGTGCTTTAAACGCATCTTCAATATTTGCCGAATCATGTGACGCAGGACTATGTGCGGTAATTTGAATAAACAGCTGTGCCGCCTTTTCGTTCTCAGCCGGTTGCGTGCGTGAAACCAGTTCCGCAATATTCATTTGGTGGCTGTCAAACAGGGCGGTAAAGCGTTCAATCAAATGCGGAGAATCAGGAACATCGACCTGCACCCATACCGTAGCGGGCATCGCCGGACGGGGGCGTGCGGTCGTGCGCTTCATCACAATCAGTAAATCCAGCTCTGCACCTTTCAACGGCAAGGTTGATTCAATTAGGGTTATGGCATTCCAGGTGCCCGACAGCAACATGATAAACGTGAACTCGTCACCCAGCATGGCCAGTCGGCTGTCTTCGATATTACAGCCGCAACTGCTGACATGACGTGTGATGGTGTTCACAATTCCCGGGCGGTCAGCACCCAGCGCAGTAATGACCAGATAGTGTTGCGATGACGATGTCAAACCTGTTCTTCCTTTGAGCGGTGAGGTAATCATAAGGAAAGCATAAAAAAAACATGCATACAACAATCAGAACGGCTCTGGTCGCTTGCTTTTATTGTCGTACCAAACGTACCATTGAGACACTTGTTTGCACAGAGGATGGCCCATGTTCACGGGAAGTATTGTCGCGCTTGTTACGCCGATGGATGAGAAAGGTAAAGTCTGCCGGTCGAGCCTGAAAAAACTGATTGATTATCATGTCGCCAGCGGCACCTCGGCGATCGTTTCGGTTGGCACCACCGGTGAGTCTGCCACCCTGAGTCATGATGAGCATGGCGATGTGGTGATGATGACCCTGGAGCTGGCCGACGGGCGTATTCCGGTGATTGCCGGAACCGGCGCTAATGCGACCGCGGAAGCCATTAGTCTGACGCAGCGTTTCAACGACAGTGGTGTTGTCGGCTGCCTGACGGTGACGCCTTACTACAACCGCCCAACCCAGGAAGGTTTGTTCCAGCATTTCAAAGCCATCGCTGAACATACTGACCTGCCGCAAATTCTGTATAATGTACCGTCCCGTACCGGCTGCGATATGTTGCCGGAAACCGTTGGTCGCCTGGCGAAAGTAAAAAATATTATCGCTATTAAAGAGGCCACGGGGAACTTAAGTCGCGTTCACCAGATCAAAGAGCTGGTTTCAGACGACTTTATTCTGCTCAGCGGTGATGACGCGACCGGACTGGATTTTATGCAGCTCGGTGGTCATGGCGTGATTTCCGTGACGTCTAACGTTGCGGCACGCGATATGGCCGAAATGTGCAAACTGGCGGCAGCCGGGAACTTTGCCGAGGCGCGGGTGATTAACCAGCGTCTGATGCCGTTACACAACAAACTATTTGTCGAACCCAATCCTATCCCAGTGAAATGGGCGTGTAAGGAGTTGGGACTTGTGGCGACCGATACGCTACGTCTGCCGATGACGCCAATCACGGATAATGCTCGTGAAATCGTCAAGGCGGCGCTTAAGCATGCCGGTTTGCTGTAAAGTTTAGGGAGATTTGATGGCTTACTCAGTACAAAAGTCGCGCCTGGCCAAGGTTGCGGGTGTTTCGCTTGTTATGTTGCTCGCGGCCTGTAGTTCTGACTCGCGTTATAAGCGCCAGGTGAGCGGTGATGAATCCTATCTGGAGGCCGCACCGCTTGCTGAGCTTCACGCTCCAGCTGGGATGATTCTGCCGGTTATGTCGGGTGACTATAATATCCCGGTCACCAACGGCAGCGGTGCCGTTGGTAAAGCGCTGGACATTCGCCCGCCGGCTCAGCCGTTAGCATTAGTCACCGGCGCTCGCACTCAGATCGCGGGTGATACGTCGACATTGCTGGTGGAAAATGGTCGTGGCAACACGCTGTGGCCACAGGTCGTTAGCGTCATTCAGTCTAAAAACTACACGATCACCAAACGTGATGATGCCAGCCAGACGTTGACCACCGACTGGGTTAACTGGAACCGTCTGGATGAAGACGAGCAGTACCGTGGACGTTATCAAATCTCGGTTAAACCGCAGGGTTATCAGCAAGCGGTAACGGTGAAACTGATTAACCTCGAGCAGGCGGGTAAACCCGTAGCTGATCCAGCATCAATGCAGCGTTACAGCGCTGAGATGATGAACGTTATCTCCGCAGGTCTGGATAAGAACGCCACTGATGCCGCGAATGCCGCGCAGAACCGCTCTGCCGCCACCATGGATGTTCAAAGTGCTGCCGATGACACCGGTTTACCGATGCTGGTGGTACGTGGACCGTTCAACGTGGTATGGCAACGTCTGCCGGCAGCGCTTGAGAAAGTGGGGATGAAAGTGACCGACAGCACCCGTTCTCAGGGCAGCATCGCCGTGACCTACAAACCTCTGTCTGATAGCAACTGGCAGGAGCTGGGCGCAAGCGATCCGGGTCTGGTATCCGGCGACTATAAACTGCAGGTCGGTGATTTAGACAACCGCAGTAGCTTGCAGTTTATCGATCCGAAGGGGCATACCCTAACGCAAAGCCAGAACGACGCGCTGGTCGCCGTCTTCCAGGCAGCGTTCAGTAAGTAAAAATAAAGGGCTGGATAACTCCAGCCCTTTTTTTCTGATATGATACGCAAACGTGTGCGTCGGCAGAAAAACGCAATATTTATCGTTAATTCACACCCAGGAGTAATAAAGATGCAAAAGCAAGCTGAGTTGTATCGTGGTAAAGCGAAGACCGTATACAGCACGGAAAACCCGGACCTGTTGGTGCTCGAATTCCGCAATGATGCGTCAGTAGGGGATGGCGCGCGCATTGAACAGTTTGATCGTAAAGGCATGGTGAACAACAAGTTCAACCATTTCATTATGACTAAACTGCAAGAAGCGGGCATTCCTACCCAGATGGAGCGACTGCTTTCCGATACTGAATGTCTGGTGAAAAAACTGGAGATGGTACCGGTTGAATGTGTGGTTCGTAACCGCGCAGCAGGCTCCCTGGTTAAGCGTTTAGGCGTTGAGGAAGGTATTGAACTGAATCCGCCGCTGTTTGATCTGTTCCTGAAAAACGATGCTATGCACGATCCAATGATTAACGATTCCTATTGTGAAACTTTTGGTTGGGTGAGCAAAGAGAATCTGGCGCGTATGAAAGAGCTGACCTACAAAGCCAACGACGTGCTGAAAAAGATGTTTGATGATGCCGGTCTGATTCTGGTCGACTTCAAACTTGAGTTTGGTTTGTATAAAGGTGAAGTGGTCCTGGGCGATGAGTTCTCACCGGACGGTAGCCGTCTGTGGGACAAAGAAACGCTGGATAAAATGGACAAAGATCGCTTCCGCCAGAGCCTGGGCGGCCTGATCGAAGCCTATGAAGCCGTCGCGCATCGTCTGGGTGTGAAGTTAGACTAACCCTCCCCTGAGCCGGCGATCGCTCTCCGGCTCATCAATCCCGCCGATTTTGATTACTGTTTCTTATGGTAATCCTGTTCCGAACCGCCTACGATCATCATCATAATGAATAAAAAGTTGAGGTGATTATGCGCTGGCAAGGGCGTCGTGAAAGTGACAATGTGGAAGACAGACGAAATAGCTCCGGTGGCGGCCCTTCTATAGGCGGCCCTGGTTTTCGTTTGCCCAGTGGTAAAGGCGGCATCATCCTGCTGATTGTGGTGCTGGTGGCGGGATATTATGGCGTGGATCTCACCGGATTAATGACCGGCCAGCCAGTTTCCCAACAGCAATCATCACACTCCATCAGCCCAAATGATGATGAAGCAGCAAAATTTACCTCGGTGATTCTGGCCACCACGGAAGATACCTGGGGGCAGCAGTTTGAAAAAATGGGCCGGACCTACCAACAGCCGAAGCTGGTAATGTATCGCGGAGCGACGCGTACTGGCTGTGGCGCGGGTCAGTCCGTGATGGGGCCGTTTTACTGCCCGGCGGATGGCACGGTGTATATCGACCTCTCATTTTATGATGACATGAAAAACAAGCTGGGCGCCGATGGTGATTTTGCTCAGGGCTATGTTATCGCCCATGAAGTGGGCCACCACGTGCAGAAACTGCTGGGTATTGAACCGAAAGTTCGCCAGATGCAGCAGAATGCCTCACAGGCTGAGGTGAACCGTCTTTCCGTACGTATGGAACTGCAGGCGGACTGCTTTGCCGGCGTCTGGGGCAACAGTATGCAGCAGCAGGGCGTGCTGGAGTCCGGCGACCTGGCTGAAGCGCTGAACGCCGCTCAGGCTATTGGCGACGATCGCCTGCAGCAGCAGGGACAAGGACGCGTTGTGCCGGACAGCTTTACCCACGGCACTTCTGAGCAGCGGCTTAGCTGGTTCAAACGCGGTTTTGACAGCGGCGATCCGGGACAATGTAATACTTTTGGTAAAGGCATTTAAGCTACTGAGGCAGGGATGTCTGATAACACGGCGCTGAGCGCGTTAACCGAACAGATGGCCCACGAAGGGATCCGTCGTCTGCTGATTATCAGTGGTGAGGGGAACTGGTGTCAGGAGCGGGCTTTAGCGCTACGCGACACGTTACCCGGCGACTGGTTATGGGTGGGCGCACAAGCCCCTGCTGAGCCGAACTGTACGCCACAGGCGCTGCAAACGTTATTAGGCCGCGAGTTTCGTCATGCGGTTTTTGACGCCGGGCAGGGATTTGACGCTGCGGCGTTTGCCGCCTTAAGCGGAACGCTGATCGCCGGGAGCTGGCTGGTTTTGCTGACTCCCCCCTGGCATACCTGGCACACGCATCCGGACGTGGATTCACTGCGCTGGAGCGACTGTGCTGAACCTATCCCAACGCCGCACTTTGTTGAACATGTCAAACGGGTGATTTCCCGTGACGGACAGGCTCTGCACTGGCAGCAGCATCACGCAGTTTCCAGCCCGCGTTTTCCTGTTCGTGCAGTCTGGCACGCGGCAACCGGTGATCCTCAGCCTGAACAGGCGATGATTTTAACCCAGTTGCTGGATATGCCTCCCGGCGTGGCTGCGGTCACAGCTGCACGTGGCCGGGGCAAATCGGCTCTGGCAGGGCAACTGATAGCACGTATCAACGGGACCGCGATTGTCACCGCGCCTGCTAAAGCGGCAACGGATGTGCTGGCGCAATTTGCCGCAGAGCGATACCGCTTTATGGCCCCGGATGCGCTGTTAAGCAGCTCTGCAACCGCAGACTGGCTGATTGTGGATGAAGCCGCCGCGATCCCCGCGCCGCTGCTACACCAACTGGTTGCGCGTTTCCCTCGTACGCTGTTAACCACCACCGTACAGGGCTACGAGGGAACCGGCAGAGGCTTTTTGCTGAAATTCTGCGCCCGCTTTCCCCATCTTCGACGCTATGAGTTGCAACAACCCGTACGCTGGGCGCAGGGATGTCCGCTGGAGAAAATCGTCAGCGATGCGCTGGTGTTTGACGACGAAACCTTTGCGCATGCCCCCTTAGGGGAGCTTAACTTCTCGGCATTTGAGCAACTCTCATGGCAGACAAACCCGGCGCTGCCGTTAGCGGTATATCAGCTACTTTCCGGTGCGCATTATCGCACCTCGCCACTGGATCTGCGGCGAATGATGGACGCGCCGGGTCAGCATTTTCTTCAGGCTTCGGCTGCTGACTCGGTGGCGGGTGCCGTCTGGCTGGTCGACGAGGGGGGATTATCCGCAGAATTAAGCCAGGCCGTCTGGGCCGGATATCGCCGACCAAGAGGAAATTTGGTTGCGCAGTCACTGGCGGCGCACGGCGGAGACCCATTGGCAGCGACGCTCGTCGGGCGGCGGGTCAGTCGAATTGCGGTTCATCCCGCGCGTCAAAGGGAAGGTATTGGGCAACAGCTGATTCTGCAGGCCCGGCACTATTGCACGCAGTGCGACTATCTGTCCGTCAGCTTTGGTTATACGGCTGAAATATGGCGTTTCTGGCAGCGCTGCGGTTTTGTCCTGGTACGGATGGGCAATCATCGGGAAGCTAGCAGCGGCTGTTATACCGCTATGGCGGTGCTGCCCATCAGTGAAGCGGGAAAACGCCTTGCCTGGCGGGCGCACCAGCGCCTGCGACGGGATGCGGAGATTCTTGCTCAGTGGAACGCAGAGCGCATTCCGCTGGTACCACTGAAAGAGACTACGCTTAATGAGGATGACTGGGGTGAGCTGGCTGGGTTTGCCTTCGCGCATCGACCATTACTGACATCATTAGGTTGTCTGAGTCGTTTGCTTGAGCGCAGCGAGTTGCCTCTTCCGGCATTGCGCGGGCGTATACAGGCTCAACGCAGCGATGCTGAATTGTGCCAACAGCTGAAAATATCGGGTCGCAAAGCGCTGTTGGCAGTTCAGCGCGCCGAGGCGGCGCAGGCCTTAAAACAGCTGGATGCTGAGCGTGAACAACGGCTACATAATCGCATTATGCAATGGCAATTTTTTCACTAACTTCTTCAATTTCCTGGCATGGTCATTGCGGTTAAGCGGCGTAGAATGATTCTCATCAGTTAAGGAGATCGCCATGAAACATGACCATTTTGTTGTTCAAAGTCCCGATAAACCCGCTCAACAGCTCTTGTTGCTGTTTCATGGCGTCGGCGATAACCCGGTTGCCATGGGCGAAATTGGCTCCTGGTTTGCGCCGCTGTTTCCGGATGCGCTAATCGTCAGCATTGGCGGGGCAGAGCCTTATGGTACGACTTCCGGGCGTCAGTGGTTTTCTGTACAGGGGATAACGGAAGAGAACCGCCAGGCGCGTATTGACGCGATTATGCCGGTCTTTATCGAAACCGTTCGCTACTGGCAGAAGCAAAGCGGCGTTTCGCCCCAGGCGACCGCGCTGATTGGTTTTTCTCAGGGCTCGATTATGTCGCTTGAGAGTATTAAAGCCGAGCCTGGGCTGGCGTCGCGGGTCATCGCCTTTAATGGTCGCTATGCCACGTTGCCGGAGGTTGCAACCACCGCGACGACGGTGCATTTGATTCACGGCGGTGAAGACCGGGTGATTGAGTTATCTCATGCCGTTGCCGCACAGGAGGCGTTAATACGTGCCGGTGGGGATGTGACGCTGGATATCGTCGAAAATCTGGGGCACGCCATTGATGAACGCAGTATGCAGTTTGCGCTCGACCACCTGCGTTTTACCGTACCGAAGCACTACTTTGATGAAGCGCTGAGCGGCGGTAAGCCTCACGATGATGATGTGATTGAGATGATTTAACCCGCAGGCCGGATGGCGATGTGAAACCGCCATTCGGCCTACGTTGGCTTATTTCTTCGGTTGATCCTTGTTTGGCCAATCGTCGTCGTCATCCCATTTATCGTTAAAATCACGATGCGGGGGAAGCTCCGGCTTATTGGCAAGAAATTTCTTGTGGTCGACGCGCTTGAGATCTTTAATCACGTTCAGCAATACGCCTACCAGAAACACCAACACTAGAATCCACCAGTATTTTGCCAGCCAGTCCATGCTCATTTCCTCTTACAGGAACACTCATCAGGCGACGAGTTGCTCCATGATACGTTGATACATACGGGCAAGCAGCTGCAGGTCGGCGGCATTAACACATTCATTAATTTTATGAATGGTCGCGTTGACCGGCCCCAGTTCTACTACCTGTGCCCCCATGCGGGCAATAAAACGCCCGTCGGACGTCCCGCCTGTAGTCAGTAACTGCGGTTTAATCTCATTATAGTGCTCAATGGCGTTCACCACCGCATCCACCAGTTTACCGCGTGCGGTCAGGAACGGCTGACCGGAAAGCCACCAGTCGACGGTATAACGCAACTGATGTTTCTCCAGCAGTTCCAGCACCCGGGACTTAATCATTTCATCGTTTAATTCGGTGCTGAAACGGAAGTTGAACTGGATAAACAGTTCGCCGGGAATAACATTGTTGCTGCCGGTTCCTGCCTGAATATTGGCAATCTGCATGCTGGTCGCCGGGAAGAATTCGTTGCCCTGATCCCACTCAATCGCCACCAGTTCATTGAGCATTGGCGCCGCGCGGTGTACCGGGTTATCGGCCAGATGCGGGTAGGCTACGTGGCCCTGCACGCCGTGAATGGTCAGATTGCAGGTCAGTGAACCACGACGCCCATTTTTCACCACGTCGCCAACGATTTCCGTACTGGACGGCTCGCCAACCAGACAATAATCCAGTCGTTCATTGCGCGCTATAAGTGCTTCAACCACTTTTACGGTGCCGTTTTGGGCGCTGGCCTCTTCGTCAGAGGTTATCAAAAACGCCAGACGACCCTGATGGTTCGGATGCTGGGCGACAAAACGTTCTGCGGCCACGACCATTGCCGCCAGTGAGCCTTTCATATCGGCTGCGCCACGCCCGAACAACATGCCATCGCGAATGGTCGGTTCGAACGGTGGATTAATCCAACGATCGACATCGCCGACAGGCACTACGTCAGTGTGACCGGCAAATGCCAGAGTCTCACCTTTGCCGCGCCATGCCCAAAAATTCTGTGTGTCACCAAAATCCATACGCTCAACGGTAAAACCTACCGCGCGCAGGCGTTCAATCATTAACGCCTGGCACCCGGCATCATCCGGGCTCAGGGAAGGACGGCGAATAAGCTGCTGTGTCAGCTCAATAACCGGGCACGACATAGACTATACCTCATTAAAAAACTGCGTATAACTGGATTCACTAAAGCCAAGCAGCATAGGCTTACCCGGCGCGCAGAGCAATGGGCGTTTGATAATTGCAGGCATTTCAATCATCAATGCAGCAGCAGAGGACGCATCGGTGATTTGGTTACGTGTGGCTTCATCCAGTTTGCGCCAGGTGGTTCCACGTGTATTGAGCAGCGCCTCCCAACCTAATTCGCTGATAAAGGCGTGTAATAACGCATTGTCCAGGCCGTCGACGCGATAATCATGGAAGCGGTAGTCGACCCCATTGTCTTCCAGCCAGCGTCTGGCTTTTTTAATCGTATCGCAATTCTTAATGCCGTAGAGGGTGATCATTTGAATCCTTATTGACGTAATTTGAATATTTATTCTCGTGTTCTATAAACATGAATAATACATATTGTCATCGAACCGTTATAGAAAAATATAACATTGTTGTTGAATGGTGAATAATGATTCCTGAAAGTTCCAAAATTCACGGGAAACTGAAAATCAGAATTTGCCTGTTTGCATCAGCCTGTTTTTCCATCAGAATTGCCAAAGTCGTAGATGATGTATGAATATTTCAAAATATTGCAGTAAGTCACATAAAATTTATGGGGTTAGCGCATAGTGATTACATATACCCCCGAACACTGGAGGATGTAATCGCAACCATTGGTTAAATGATCTTCTTTTTATGATGATGATTTCGTAGAATGCCCATAATAATAAGAGAGGTTGTTATGATTGAACGTGAACTGGGGAACTGGAAAGACTTTATCGAAGTGATGCTTCGTAAATAATTTTCTGGAAGAAATTCATATCCTGCAAAGGATAATAAAAGGCGACTCAACGTAAGTCGCCTTTTTTGTGTCCGATTATTCTGGGCGTGGCTTCAACGGGAAACGTCTGCGTACCAGCACAAAGAACAGAGGAACAAAGTAAATCGCCAGGATAGTGGCTGAAATCATCCCGCCCATTACGCCAGTCCCCACCGCATGCTGACCGCCGGAACCTGCGCCACTGCTGATGGTCATCGGCAACACCCCAAAGATAAACGCCAGTGACGTCATCAGAATTGGGCGTAAGCGTTGGCGACAGGCATGCAGCGTGGCGTCGAGCAAGTCGTGACCTTTCTCGTTCATCTCATTGGCGAATTCAACAATCAATATTGCGTTCTTCGCCGAAAGCCCGATCACGGTGAGTAACCCGACCTGAAAGTACACGTCGTTTTCCAGGCCGCGCATCCAGGTAGCGAGCAGCGCGCCAATGACCCCCAGCGGTACAACCAGCATGACGGAGAAGGGAACCGACCAGCTTTCGTACAACGCCGCCAGACACAGGAACACCACCAGCAAAGAAATGGCGTACAGAGCTGGCGCCTGAGAGCCCGACAGCCGTTCCTGGTAAGACATCGCGGTCCATTCGAGGCCGAATCCGGTCGGCAACTGGTGGACCAGCGATTCCATAATGTCCATCGCCGTACCGGTACTGACGCCTGGGGCGGCTTCGCCAACAATCTCGACGGCGGAGTAGCCGTTATAGCGTTCCAGACGCGGTGAACCCGTTTCCCAGCGCGACGTGGCAAAGGCCGAGAAAGGCACCATGCCGCCGCTATTATTGCGGACGTACCACAGATTGATGTCGTCCGGGAGCATGCGATATTTTGCCGCCGCCTGCACGTAAACCTTCTTCACGCGACCCCGGTCCATAAAGTCATTGACGTAGCTGGAGCCCCAGGCCGTTTGCAAGGTGTCGTTGATGTCATCAATGGAAACGCCCAGCGCCTGGGCTTTGCGCTGATCGATATCAATTTGCAACTGCGGGCTGTCGTCCAGACCATTATGACGAACGCGGGTCAGAGACGCGTCTTTCCCGGCCAGCTCAATCAGCTTGTCGCGCGCGGCCATTAACGCATCATGGCCCGCACCGGCGTGATCTTGCAGCTCCATATCGAAACCGGCAGAGCTCCCGAGACCGCTAATCGCCGGAGGGCTGCTGGCGAAGACGCGGGCTTCCTTAATCTTATTAAAGGCTTTGGTCGCGCGCTCGATGATGGCGAAAGAGGTTCCGGTGGTGGTGTCGCGATCATCCCAGTCTTTTAAGCGGACAAACATCCGCGCCACGTTTTGACCGTTCCCGCCAGGGCCGGAACCGACCGTGGAAAAGACCGACGTAATGTTGTCTTTCTCATGGGTGAAGTAATACTTCTCCACTTCCTCAACCACTTTCAATGTTTGCTGCTGCGTGGAGCCGCTGGGCAACTGTATCGAGGTGGTAAACATGCCGCGGTCTTCGAGCGGCAGGAAGGAGGTTGGCAGGCGCAGGAACAGGAAAACCATACCGCCGAGCAGCAGGCCGTAAATCAGTATCCAGCGCAGGCTGCGGTGCAGGATCCTGGCGACGCCTTTTTCGTAGCGTTCGGCGTTGCGGTTAAACATCCGGTTAAACCAGCCAAAGAAACCGGTTTGCCCGTGATGCTCGCCTTTATGTAACGGTTTGAGCAGAGTGGCGCACAGGGCAGGGGTGAGGATCATCGCCACCAGAACTGAAAGAACCATTGCGGAGACGATGGTAATCGAGAACTGGCGGTAAATAGCCCCGGTAGTGCCGCCGAAGAAGGCCATCGGGATAAACACCGCCGATAGCACCATGGCGATACCGACCAGCGCTCCCTGGATTTGCCCCATCGATTTCCGCGTCGCTTCCCGCGGCGAGAGGCCTTCCTCACTCATAATACGCTCGACGTTTTCCACCACCACAATGGCATCATCGACCAGCAGGCCGATCGCCAGCACCATCGCAAACATCGTCAGGGTGTTAACGCTGTAGCCAAAGGCGTAGAGCACGGAAAAAGTACCCATCAGGACGACGGGAACGGCGATTGTAGGGATCAGCGTGGCGCGGAAGTTTTGCAGGAACAGGTACATCACAAGAAATACCAGCGCGATCGCTTCCAGCAGCGTTTTCACCACGTCGATAATTGAGGCTTTGACAAAGGAGGTAGTTTCATACGCCACCTTGTATTCCAGCCCGTGCGGAAAATACTGTGAGAGCTCGTTCAGGCGGTCGATAACCAGCTCCGCCGTTGCCATTTCATTGGCACCGGAGGCCAGTTTTACCCCCAGACCGGAAGCCGGGTGGCCGTTGAAGCGGCTGAGATAGTCGTACTTTTCCGCACCCATTTCGACCGTCGCCACATCACCCAGTTTAACTTCTGAGCCGTCCTGGTTGACGCGTAGCGTAATCGCGCGGAATTCATCCGGAGTCTGCAGCAGCGACTGGGCGTTGATTGTCGCATTCAGCGCTTGTTTGTCTACCGAAGGCGTGCCGCCAAGTTGCCCGACGGCAATCTGCGCATTCTGTGATTCGATAGCATCGGTCACATCTTTGGCGGTCATCTGGAAGCTGTTAAGTTTGACCGGGTCGAGCCAGATACGCATGGAATATTGTGAACCGTAGGCGTCAATATCGCCCACGCCGTTTATACGACTGAGCGGATCCTGGATATTACTGGCGACGTAGTCGGCGATGTCCTGCTTATCCATTGAGCCATCGGTGGAGACGAAGGCGATAGTCAGAATATTGGTGTCCCCGGTCTTGCGCACCGTGACCCCTTGATTCTGTACCGCCTGCGGCAGCTTACGCATTGCCGATTGCAGCTGGTTTTGCACCTGCTGGACGGCTTCATCAGGATCGGTTCCCGCGAGGAAGCTCAGCGTAACTGACGCCTGGCCTGTCCCGCTGCTCTGCGACGACATGTACATCAGATTATCGAGACCAGTCATGTTCTGCTCGATAACCTGGGTGGCGGTATTTTCCAGGGTTTGTGCGGACGCGCCAGGGTAGTTCGCGGTTACCCGCACGTTTGGCGGTGCCAGATCGGGATATTGCTCAACGGGCAGCGAAAAAATAGCCAGGGCTCCTGTCAGGCACAACAGGATTGCTAACACCCAGGCAAAAATGGGGCGATCGATGAAAAAATTCGCCATTAAAAGGGGACCTCGTGTTTCTGCGTATCGTTATGGGTGTGAATTGCTTCACTTTAGCGGCAAGGTACGGGGCAAACGTGGAGAAAAAAAGAAGATAATGTAAATTATCATGCCCGTTTACAGCATACCTTTCGTGCCAACGCCGTCAGGCCTGGATCGAGAACCGACGGCGCTTTGCGGTTCTTTACGTTAGCTCTCCGTCGGATTCTGCCGAACGAAAACTGATACTCACCAGCGTTCCCCCTCCGGAGGGTTGAGAGAAAGTCAGCGTGCCGCTCAGCCTTTCCGCCCGCTCGCGCATAATATTTAACCCATAGTGCCCCGAAGGCTCATGCGGCTCGCCAATGCCGATGCCGTTATCGCGAATATAAACCGTGTGATTACCATCCGGCGCGGTGACGCAACTGACGGCAATTTCGGTTGCGCTGGCATGTTTAATCGCGTTCAGCACCGCTTCACGGACGATCTGCAGCAGATGCACCTGCATTTGCGCGTCCAGCGCCAGCGTCGGTAACCGGCAATCAAGCGTCAGTTTAGCCGAGGTCTGATTTTGCAGCGTTTCCAGCATTTCATGCAGGGCGGAGGGGAGATCGGCCTGCTGTAAAGTCAGGCGGAAGGTGGTGAGCAGTTCGCGTAGCTGGCGGTAGGCGTCGTTCAGCGCCTGAGAGAAATCCGCCATAATGCTTTGCGCTGGGGCGTTATCTTCGGGAATCGAACGCTTCAGCAGCGTGAGCTGAATGCGTAAATAAGAGAGCACTTGCGCCAGCGAGTCGTGCAGCTCGCGCGCAATCGTCGCCCGCTCCTCCATTAACAACAGCTGCTGAAAATGTTTTTGCGCCTGGTTGAAGTACAACCCGCGACCCAGCATCGAGGAGACGCTGTTAAGCAGCGGGGTAGAAGCATTGACGTTCGGGCTTTGCCAGTGCAGTTCACCGTAGACGGTTTCCTGCATGGTGACCGGCAGGATCTGCATCGGCAGCTCGGGGCTTTTTGCGCCTTCGCTAATTCGCCAGTTATCTCCGACGGTGAGTTCCAGGAAATAGGCGGCGTCATGCTCGCGGACGATCTGTAAAATATGGCGGAAGCAGTACACATCAATCTGACTGGTATTTAACGCCTGAGAGCACTGATACAACACTTCCAGACGACGATTAGCTTCGTGGAGATCGTGGGTCTTCTCAGCGACAGACGCTTCCAGTGAGCGGTACAGCTTGTGTAATTCACTCGACATCTGGCTGAAGGTCTTGCCCAACAACCCGAGTTCGTTGGGCAAATCAGTATCCAGCGAGGGGATGTCAAACTGACCGTGTTCAATGTGCTGGCTGGCCACCACCAGCTTATTCAGCGGACGCACCACCTGCTGGCGAATACGCCGTAAGGTAAAGAAAACGAGGGTGAAAATGCCGATCCCGCCCGCCAGTGAAATACCAAAAACCAGCATCACTTTGCGTTCGGCATAATGTTGCAGCGCCAGCACGAAGAGATCGATTTGATCGACATAGTTATTGATATTGCTCTGGTACCAATTTAAATCGCCATCGATCAGACGGGCGTTCATTTCCAGCCAGTTTGCATGTAGACGTCCATAGCGACTTTTTACCGCTTGAGGCACGTACCACGCGTTCAGGTTCTGTAGTGCTGGCGAGTTTAGCGCCTGCTGGAAAAGCTGGCGGTGAGCGTTAAGCTGCGGACTTTGGCTTTGCAGATCGTAACCCAGACGGTAACTTTGCATGCGCAATGAGCCAGCCACGTTGATGGCTTCGGCATCTCGTAAGCTGCTGGTCAGCGTGAGCAGAGCAATACCCGTTGAGAGAATCGACAACAGCACTATGTAGAAAAAAGCTTTAGCCAGACTGGCCGAGACCGGACGCTTTACCGTCACTTGTGCATCCTCACACAATACACGTCGCGCCTTAAAACAGCCCGAACGATGCGGTGTATTTGATAAATGTTAATAAAACGCCATGAAACTGGATGGTAACTGAAACACAATTTCATATGCGATGAAATAAATTGATCTGCCACAGGTTCTGGATAAATAGTTGTGCTTCCTGGGCAAATGAACATTGCCGCTTCCTTCCGTGTCGGTTAATAACAACACTCATATAAAGAATAAGGTTTTTGCAACCAAAAAAGAAGGAAGCCATGAATCGTTTTATTATGGTTAATAGCCAGCAGTGCCTGGGATGCCATGCCTGTGAGGTCGCCTGCGTCATGGCTCACAACGGCGAGCAGCATGTCCTGAGTCAACGGCATTTCCAGCCCCGAATTACCGTCATCAAGCATCAGCAGCAGCGCAGTGCGGTAACCTGCCATCACTGTGAAGATGCGCCCTGCGCCAGAAGTTGCCCGAACGGGGCAATCAGCCATGATAACGACAGCGTTCAGGTGAACCCGAAAAAGTGTATTGGCTGTAAATCGTGCGTCGTTGCTTGTCCTTTCGGCACGATGCAGATCGTACTCACTCCTGTCGCTAAAGGGAAGGTGAAAGCCACTGCGCACAAATGCGATTTGTGTCAGGGACGCGAACAAGGACCTGCCTGCGTAGAGAACTGTCCGGCGCAAGCGTTACAACTGGTGACGGAAAATTCGCTTACTGGTCTGTCAAAAGCGCGCAGACTACGCACCGCCAGTCTGGAAAGCCAGCCCTGGCACGCCAACGCCACCGATTTCGTTTCGCATAAAATTACCAAACGTGAGCAAATGCAGGCGACGCCTGCGCGTGGTGAGCCGGATAAGCTGGCAATTGAGGCCCGTAAAACCAGCTTTGAGGAGATCTATCTGCCGTTTCGTACGGCGCAGGCGGAACGGGAAGCGTCCCGCTGCCTGAAATGCGGCGACCACAGTATTTGCGAATGGACCTGCCCATTGCATAACCATATTCCGCAGTGGATTGAACTGGTCAAAGCCGGGAATATCGATGCGGCGGTTGAGCTTTCTCACCAGACCAACTGCCTGCCGGAAGTGACCGGGCGCGTATGTCCGCAGGACCGACTTTGCGAAGGGGCATGTACGGTGCGTAGCGAGCATGGGGCGGTCACTATCGGAAATATTGAGCGTTACATCTCTGATCGGGCCCTGAGCAAAGGATGGCGACCGGACTTAAGCCACGTGCAGAAAGTGGATAAGCGCGTTGCTATCATCGGCGCGGGTCCGGCGGGTCTGGCCTGCGCGGATGTTCTGGCGCGCAGCGGAGTCAGCGCCACCGTATACGATCGCCACCCTGAAATCGGCGGTTTGCTGACGTTCGGCATTCCGGCCTTCAAGCTGGACAAATCGCTGCTGGCCCGCCGCCGTGAAATCTTCAGCGCCATGGGTATTCATTTCGAACTTAACTGTGAAGTGGGTAAGGATGTGGCGCTGTCGGCGCTGCTGGAGGATTACGATGCCGTGTTCGTGGGCGTAGGAACCTATCGTTCCATGAAGGCGGATCTGCCGAATGAAGACGCGCCTGGCGTTTATGACGCGTTACCGTTCCTGATCGCCAACACCAAGCAGGTGATGGGGCTGGATGAACTGCCTGAAGAGCCGTTCATCGACACCGCCGGACTGAACGTGGTTGTACTGGGCGGAGGCGATACGGCGATGGACTGCGTGCGTACCGCGCTGCGTCACGGCGCACGCCAGGTGACCTGCGCTTATCGTCGTGATGAAGCCAACATGCCCGGTTCGAAAAAAGAGGTGAAGAACGCCCGGGAAGAGGGGGCGAACTTCGAGTTTAACGTCCAGCCGGTTGAGCTGGTGTTGCATGATGATGGCCGAGTCAGCGGCGTGCGTTTTTTACGTACCCAGCTTGGCGAGCCGGACGCGCAGGGGCGTCGTCGCCCGGTTCCCCTCGCCGGGAGTGAGTTTGTCATGCCCGCAGATGCGGTGATCATGGCGTTTGGTTTTCACCCACATGGCATGCCGTGGCTGGAGACGCATGGGGTTAAGGTCGATAACTGGGGGCGCATAGCCGCCAATGTTGAAAGCGCATACCGTTATCAAACCAGTAACCCGAAAATCTTCGCTGGTGGCGACGCGGTACGTGGTGCTGATCTGGTGGTTACGGCGATGGCGGAAGGACGGCATGCCGCCCAGGGGATCGTCGACTGGCTGGGCGTAAAATCAGTCAAATCTCACTAAGTCGCTAAGAAGGCCGGATAAGGCGCGTTAGCGTTGCTATCCGGCTCTGTGCCGCCTAATTGCCTGATGGCGCTTCGCTTATCAGGCCGACATTGCACCAAGACAAACCCGGTTTCACGGCGTAGTATTATTTCTCACTTCTTGCTGTGGAGCCGGTATGTCGCAAAAAATTACCCTCATCAAAGATAAAGTCCTTTCCGATAACTACTTCATCCTGCGCAATATCACCTATGACCTGACCCGTAGCAATGGAGAGGTGATTCGTCACAAACGCGAGGTTTACGATCGCGGCAACGGCGCCACTATCCTGCTGTATAACCCGGAGAAGAAAACGGTGGTGCTCATCCGCCAGTTTCGCGTCGCCACCTGGGTCAATGGTAATGAAAGCGGTCAACTGATTGAAACCTGCGCCGGGCTGCTGGATAACGACGAACCGGAAGCGTGCATTCGGAAAGAGGCCATTGAAGAGACCGGCTTTGAAGTGGGGGAAGTGCGTAAGCTGTTTGAGCTCTATATGTCGCCGGGCGGCGTGACGGAGATAATTCATTTCTTTATTGCACAATACAGCGACAGCCAGCGGGCAAATGCGGGCGGAGGGGTGGAAGATGAAGATATTGAGGTTCTGGAGCTGCCGTTCACCCAGGCGCTGGAAATGATTAAAACGGGTGAAATCCGTGACGGTAAGACAGTGCTATTGCTGAACTATTTGCAGTCGTCGCATCTCATGGACTAATGCGCGGGATTTATATTTCTTTACAAATTTTCGGCCAATCCGACGATTCTTATTGAGCCACATCAGTCGCGCAAGGAAGATACCGCTTAGGCTGTGTGTTTTGACTTCGGGGTTGTACCGTCCATGCGCTATCGCGTTATTTTACTTTTCCTGCTCGGGTTGTTACCCGTCCGTTTGCTGTGGGCCGCGCCCGCGCAACAGACGTTTTCTGACTGGCAGGTGACGTGCAATAACCAAAACTTTTGCGTGGCGCGCAATACCGGGGAACATCACGGCCTGGTCATGACCTTGAGCCGCAGTGCCGGGGCACATACCGACGCCGTGTTGCGTATTGAACTGGGTGGGCTGGAATCGCCCACAGCCAAAGAGAGCGATATTGCGCCACGTCTGCTACTGGATGGTGCGCCGCTCCCGCTTCGCGGCGAACACTGGCGTATTACCCCCTGGCAACTGATGACCGATGATCCGGCCACCATCAGCGCATTTTTAACAACCGTACAGGACGCGAAGGCAATAACCCTGCAAAAAGGGACGCAAAACCTGTCCCTGGTCGGGCTAAAAGCCGCGTTGCTTTTTATCGACGCCCAGCAAAAACGGGTCGGTAGCGAAACCGCATGGATCGAAAAAGGCGACGAGCCTCCGCTCAGCGTACCTCCCGCTCCTGCTTTAAAAGGCGTGGCTGTGATTAACCCAACGCCAACGCCTCTCACGCAACAAGAGCGCAGTGAATTGCTGGATTACGGTAACTGGCGGATCAACGGTATTCGCTGTTCGATCGATCCGCTGCGTCGCGAGATGCGCGTCACGGCCTTAACGGATGATAAAGCGCTGCTTATGATCGGCTGTGAAGCCGGGGCATATAACACCATCGATCTGGCGTGGGTGGTTTCACGTACTACCCCGTTGACGTCACGGGCGGTACGGCTAAGCCTGCCTTTTAAAACGGATGCGGAAAGTCGCGATATGGAGCTGACCAACGCCACGTTTGATGAGAAGTCGCGCGAGCTGGTAACCCTCGCTAAAGGTCGAGGGTTGGCAGATTGCGGTATCCAGACCCGCTGGCGCTACGACGGCCAGCGTTTTCGTCTGGTGCGCTATGCCCAAGAGCCAAGCTGCGATAACTGGCATGGGCCAGATGCCTGGCCCACGCTGTGGATCACACGTTAAGCACCTTATGCGCTTTGTCGACAATGTTATCCACCGTAAAGCCGAAGAACGGGAACAGCTTGTCTGCCGGAGCCGACTCCCCATAACCCGTCATACCGACAATCGCCCCTTTCAGCCCAACATATTTGTACCAGTAGTCGGCAATTCCTGCTTCTACCGCCACGCGCGCGCTGACGTTTGAGGGGAGGACCGATTCCCTATACGCCTCATCCTGGGCGTCGAAAATATCGGTTGAGGGCAGAGAAACCACTCGCACGTTACGACCTTCACCGGTCAGTTTTTCCGCCGCCAGCAGCGTGATTTCCATTTCTGAACCGGTAGCAATCAGAATAACATCCGGCTTACCACCACCATCCTTCAGCACATAGCCGCCGCGGGCAATCTGCTGCACTTGCTCAGGCGTCCGCTCAACCTGCGCCAGATTTTGCCGCGAGAGGATCAGCGCCGTTGGCCCGTCATGGCGTTCGACCGCCAGCTTCCAGCCTACCGCCGCTTCAACCTGATCGCAGGGTCGCCAGGTGCTGAAATTAGGCGTCAGACGCAGGCTGGCGAGCTGTTCGACGGCCTGGTGCGTGGGACCATCTTCCCCAAGGCCAATCGAGTCGTGGGTATAAACCATGATTTGTCGGGCTTTCATCAGCGCCGCCATGCGTGCGGCATTACGGGCATATTCGACAAACATCAGGAACGTTGCGGTGTACGGTACGAAGCCCCCGTGGTGAGCGATACCGTTGGCAATCGCGGTCATGCCAAATTCCCGCACGCCGTAGTGGATGTAATTTCCTGCATGATCCTCTTTAAGAGAAGTGGAGCCTTTCCAGATGGTCAGGTTGCTGGGTGCCAGATCTGCCGAACCGCCAAGCAGCTCAGGCAGTATCGGCCCGTAGGCGTTCAGGGTATTTTGCGAGGCCTTACGGGTGGCGATTTTGGCCGGATTGGCCTGCAGCTCGGTGATATATTTCTGGGTCGTTTCTTCCCACTCTTCCGGCAGTCCACCGCTCATCCTGCGGGTAAACTCTGCCGCCAGATCCGGATGCGCATGTCGATAAGCGGCGAATTTCTCATTCCAGCTCTGTTGGGCTTTCTCGCCTTTTTCACGAGCGTCCCACGCCCGGTAAATCTCTTTGGGGATTTCAAAGGCAGGATGATGCCACCCCAACTTCTGTCGGGTCAGCGCCACTTCTTCTTCACCCAGCGCAGCGCCGTGCGCTTCTTCTTTCCCGGCTTTATTCGGTGAACCAAAACCAATCACCGTGCGGCAGATAATCAGCGACGGTTTATCGGTAACGGCCTGCGCTTCCTGAATCGCTTTTTTCACCGCCTCAGGGTCATGACCGTCAATCTCGTGCACTACATGCCAGTGATAGGCCTCAAAGCGTTTCGCGGTATCGTCGGTAAACCAGCCGTCGGTTTCGCCATCAATTGAGATGCCGTTGTGATCGTAAAAGCCGATGAGTTTGCCAAGTCCCAGGGTGCCCGCCAGCGAGCACACTTCGTGAGAAATGCCCTCCATCAGACAGCCGTCGCCCATAAAGACCCAGGTATAGTGATTAACAATCTCGTGGTCTGGCTGGTTAAACTGCGCCGCCAGCGTGCGTTCTGCAATCGCCATTCCGACAGCGTTGGCTAAACCCTGACCCAACGGTCCGGTGGTGGTCTCCACGCCCGGCGTATAGCCAATTTCCGGGTGTCCTGGCGTCTTCGAATGGAGCTGGCGGAAGTTCTTTAACTCTTCGAGCGGCAGGTTGTATCCGGAAAGATGCAACAGGCTGTAAAGCAGCATTGAGGCGTGGCCATTGGATAAAATAAACCGGTCACGATCGTACCAGGTGGGATCGGACGGGTTATGGCGCAGGAAATCGTTCCACAGTACTTCGGCAATATCGGCCATCCCCATTGGTGCGCCAGGGTGGCCAGAGTTAGCTTTTTGGACGGCATCCATACTTAGCGCACGAATGGCATTGGCAAGCTCTTTACGGGTCATAGGAAATACTCCTTGAAAAGTAAAGTGTTAGATGCGTGTTGTGATTCACACTTTTGAGATAATTGCGGGCGTTGTCAGCAAAAAGCATAGCAGACAAGCATGGTATTGCTGGCTTAAGCAGGTAACATAGATGTTATAAATTGATAACAAATTCTTTCTTTGAAAGGTGAGAGTATGGGGACCTTCAAAGTTTGTGCCGTTGACTGAGGTGATAATGTGCGGCTCAGTAGAATGGTTACCCGCGCCACTTTTTTGATAGATACGTGAAAGGAACAACAAGATGGATGACCAGTTAAAACAAAGCGCCCTCGATTTCCACGAATTTCCGGTACCCGGTAAAATCCAGGTTTCTCCGACCAAGCCTCTGGCAACCCAGCGCGACCTCGCGTTGGCCTACTCGCCGGGCGTGGCTGCACCGTGTCTTGAAATTGAAAAGGACCCGCTGGCAGCCTACAAATACACCGCACGCGGCAACCTGGTTGCGGTTATTTCCAACGGTACTGCGGTTCTGGGCCTGGGTAATATTGGCGCGCTGGCCGGTAAACCAGTGATGGAAGGTAAAGGCGTTCTGTTTAAGAAATTCGCCGGGATTGACGTGTTCGACATCGAAGTTGATGAACTCGATCCGGATAAATTTATCAACGTGGTAGCGGCGCTTGAACCAACGTTTGGCGGCATTAACCTCGAAGATATCAAAGCGCCGGAGTGCTTCTACATTGAGCAAAAACTCCGTGAGCGCATGAATATTCCGGTATTCCACGATGACCAGCACGGTACGGCAATCATCAGTACTGCCGCAATCCTTAACGGTCTGCGGGTGGTTGAGAAAAATATCTCTGATGTGCGCATGGTGGTGTCCGGTGCAGGTGCGGCGGCGATTGCCTGTATGAACCTGCTGGTGGCGCTGGGTATGCAGAAACACAACATTGTGGTCTGTGACTCCAAAGGGGTGATTTACAAAGATCGTGAACCAAACATGGCGGAAACCAAAGCGGCTTACGCAGTGGTGGATGACGGTAAGCGTACGCTGGATGATGTCATTGACGGCGCAGACATTTTCCTCGGTTGCTCTGGTCCGAAAGTGCTGACGCAGGAAATGGTTAAGAAGATGGCGCGTGCGCCAATGATCCTGGCCCTCGCCAACCCGGAACCGGAAATCCTGCCGCCGCTGGCGAAAGAGGTGCGTTCTGACGCCATCATTTGCACCGGCCGTTCCGACTACCCGAACCAGGTTAACAACGTTCTGTGCTTCCCGTTCATCTTCCGCGGCGCGCTGGACGTCGGCGCTACTGCCATCAACGAAGAGATGAAACTGGCCGCGGTACACGCCATTGCTGAGCTGGCGCACGCCGAGCAGAGCGAAGTGGTGGCCTCCGCCTATGGCGACCAGGACCTGAGCTTCGGGCCGGAATACATTATTCCGAAACCGTTCGACCCGCGTCTGATCGTCAAAATCGCCCCTGCGGTGGCGAAGGCGGCGATGGATTCCGGTGTGGCAACGCGTCCGATTGCCGACTTTGATGCTTACATCGATAAGCTGACCGAATTCGTCTACAAAACCAACCTGTTCATGAAGCCGATTTTCTCTCTGGCACGCAAAGCGCCGAAGCGCGTGGTGCTGACTGAAGGGGAAGAGGCGCGTGTACTGCATGCCACGCAGGAGCTGATCACTTTAGGTCTGGCGAAACCGATCCTGATCGGTCGTCCGAGCGTTATCGAAATGCGTATCCAGAAACTGGGTCTGCAGATCAAAGCGGGCGTCGATTTTGAGATCGTCAACAATGAATCCGATCCGCGCTTTAAAGAGTACTGGAGCGAGTACTACCAGATTATGAAACGTCGTGGTATTACCCAGGAGCAGGCGCAGCGTGCGGTAATTGCCAACACCACGGTGATCGGCGCGATCATGGTGCAGCGCGGCGAAGCGGATGCAATGATCTGCGGTACGATTGGCGACTACCATGAGCACTTCAGCGTGGTGAAAGAGGTGTTTGGTCACCGCGATGGCGTGCATACAGCCGGGGCGATGAACGCCTTGCTGCTGCCAAGCGGTAACACCTTTATCGCCGATACCTACGTTAACGACGATCCTACGCCGGAGCAACTGGCGGAAATCGCCGTGATGGCGGCAGAAACCGTGCGTCGCTTTGGTATCGAACCAAAGGTAGCGCTGCTGTCGCACTCCAACTTTGGCTCATCTAACTGTCCGTCGGCCAGCAAAATGCGCGAAGCGCTGGAGCTGATTAAGGCGCGTGCGCCAGAGTTGATGATTGATGGCGAAATGCACGGCGATGCTGCGCTGGTGGAAAGCATCCGTCATGACCGCATGCCGGACAGTCCGCTGAAAGGCTCAGCGAATATTCTGGTGATGCCGAATATGGAAGCTGCCCGTATTAGTTACAACTTACTACGCGTTTCCAGCTCTGAAGGCGTAACGGTCGGCCCGGTGCTGATGGGGGTTGCGAAACCGGTTCACGTATTAACGCCGATCGCTTCTGTTCGTCGTATCGTTAATATGGTGGCGCTGGCGGTCGTAGAAGCCCAAACTCAGCCGCTGTAATTTCACTTTAATTTATTTCCGGCGCGGGTTTCTCCCGCGCCTTTTTATTTCCCCTTTCTTAGTGATCCACTTCACCTTTTAAACATGGTTGCCGAATTTTGTTATTTACTCTGACAAAAAATTGCCACGATGAGGGCAGTTTTAGCGGAGGTGGTGAGCAATGGAAAAAGAACGCATTATTCAGGAATTTGTGCCGGGGAAACAGGTTACGCTGGCGCATCTCATTGCGCACCCTGGTGAGGAACTGGCGAAAAAGATCGGCGTTCCCGAAGCGGGTGCCATCGGCATCATGACGCTGACGCCAGGCGAAACCGCGATGATTGCCGGTGACTTAGCTATGAAGGCGGCAGATGTACATATCGGCTTTCTCGATCGATTCAGCGGTGCGCTGGTCATCTACGGCTCGGTAGGCGCGGTAGAAGAAGCGTTATTACAGACGGTAAGCGGTCTGGGTCGGTTATTAAATTTCACTTTGTGCAACCTGACAAAAAGTTAATCAGAGGCGGCGATGAAACGTATTGCGTTTGTCGGTACGGTGGGGGCGGGGAAAACAACGCTCTTTAATGCGCTACAGGGAAATTATTCCCTCGCCAGAAAAACACAGGCCGTGGAGTTTAATGAAAATGGCGATATCGACACGCCAGGAGAATATTTTAGCCATCCGCGCTGGTATCACGCCTTAATTACCACGCTGCAGGATGTTGATACGTTGATTTATATACACGCGGCAAATGATAAAGAAAGTCGCTTACCTGCCGGGCTGTTGGATATCGGCGCCAGTAAACGACAAATCGCCGTTATCAGCAAAACGGACATGCCGGATGCCGACGTCGCCGCAACGCGACAACTACTTCGCGGGATAGGGTTCCAGGAGCCGATTTTCGAACTCAACAGCCATGACCCGCGCAGCGTGCAGCACCTGGTGGATTATCTGACTGAGCTCAGCCAAAAGGAGGAAAGGGCAGGTGAAAAAACTCATCACAGCTAACGATATTCGTGCGGCCCACGCACGCGGCGAACAGGAAATGTCGGTTGTTCTGCGCGCCAGCATCATCACCCCGGAGGCGCGCGAAGTTGCGGAGCTGCTGGGCGTCACCATCAGTGAATGCGATGAATCCGCGCCAACCGTCGCTGCTGCTGCACCGGCTGCGGTGGATGATGGCAAAACGGAAAGCCAGCGCATTCGCGAAACCATCATTGCGCAGTTACCGGAAGGGCAGTTTACCGAAAGCCTGGTCGCCCAACTGATGGACAAAGTCATGAAGGAGAAACAGTCGCTGGAGCAGGGCGGAATGCAGCCGAGCTTTAACTCGGTGACCGGCAAAGGCGGCGTCAAAGTCATCGACGGCAGCAGCGTGAAGTTTGGTCGTTTTGACGGCGCACAGCCGCACTGCGTGGGTTTAACCGATCTGGTGACCGACCAGGACGGTAGCAGCATGGCCGCCGGGTTCATGCAGTGGGATAACGCTTTTTTCCCATGGACGCTGAACTACGACGAAATCGACATGATTCTGGAAGGCGAGCTGCACGTTCGCCACGAAGGCGAAACCATGATTGCTAAAGCCGGGGACGTGATGTTTATCCCGAAAGGCTCCAGCATCGAATTTGGTACGCCATCGACGGTGAAATTTCTGTATGTGGCCTGGCCTGCGAACTGGCAGTCCTGCTAAGGCGGATGTATGAAGGATTTCATTACCGAAGCGTGGCTTAGAGCGAATCATACGCTCAGCGAAGGGGCTGAAATTCATCTCCCCGCTGATGCTCGCCTGACGCCATCTGCCCGGGAATTACTGGAAAGCCGACATCTGCGCATTAAGTTTATCGACGAGCAGGGTAGCCTGTTTATTGATGACGAAGAACAGCAGCCGCAGCCGGTGCATGGTTTAACCAGCAGCGATACGCATCCACAGGCCAGTTGCGAACTGTGTCATCAACCGGTGGTGAAGAAAGCAGACACGCTGACGCATCTGACAGCGGACAAGATGGTCGCTAAAAGTGACCCGCGCCTGGGATTTCGCGCCGCGCTGGACAGCACCATCGCCCTGGCCGTGTGGTTGCAGATAGAGCTGGCGGAACCGTGGCAGCCGTGGCTGGCGGATATCCGTTCGCGTCTGGGCAACATTATGCGCGCCGACGCTATCGACGAGCCGCTGGCAGCACAAGCTATCGTCGGGTTAAGCGACGAAGATTTACACCGGCTTTCGCATCAGCCGCTGCGCTATCTGGACCACGACCATCTGGTGCCTGAAGCCAGTCATGGCCGTGATTGCGCGTTGCTTAATCTGCTGCGTACCAAAGTTCGTGAAACGGAGACGGTGGCGGCCCAGGTATTCATCACCCGTAGTTTTGACGTGATGCGACCGGACATCATGCAGGCGCTCAATCGCCTTTCCAGTACGGTCTACGTGATGATGATTCTGAGCGTAGCGAAGCATCCACTGACGGTTAGCCAAATTCAACAGCGACTGGGGGAGAAGCAATGATCATTGAACGTGCTCGTCAACTCGCCCAGCGCTCACCTGCACGGGTGGTGTTCCCGGATGCGCTGGATGTTCGGGTGTTGAAAGCGGCAAATTACCTGCATCAGCACGGTCTGGCACATCCTGTTCTCGTCGCCAGTCCGTTTGCGCTGCGCCAGTTTGCCCTCAGCCATCGGGTGGCGATGGATGGCATTCAGGTTATCGCCCCGCAAAGCAACCAGTCCATGCGTGAAGAGTTTGCGCTGCGCTGGCTGGCCCGCGCGGGAGATAAAACGCCTGCAGATGCGCTGGAAAAACTCAACGATCCGCTGATGTTCGCCGCCGCCATGGTTAGCGCGGGTAAAGCTGACGTCTGTATTGCGGGCAATTTGTCGTCGACAGCAAACGTGCTGCGCGCTGGGTTACGCATTATTGGGCTACAGCCAGGCTGTAAAACGCTGTCGTCAATTTTCCTGATGCTGCCGCAGTACCTCGGGCCGGCATTAGGGTTTGCCGATTGCAGCGTCGTGCCGCAGCCCACAGCCGCACAGCTGGCGGATATTGCGATTGCCAGCGCGCAGACATGGCAGGCGATCACCGGTGAAGAACCGCGCGTGGCCATGCTGTCGTTTTCAAGTCAAGGCAGTGCTCGTCATCCTAACGTCGCTAACGTGCAGCAGGCTACGGAGATCGTTCGTGAGCGTGCCCCGCAGCTTACCGTGGATGGGGAACTGCAATTTGATGCCGCCTTTGTTCCGGATGTCGCCGCGCAAAAAGCGCCCGCCAGTCCGTTAAAGGGCAATGCCAATGTGATGGTCTTCCCATCGCTGGAGGCAGGCAATATTGGCTACAAAATCGCCCAGCGTCTGGGAGGGTATCGTGCCGTAGGTCCGTTAATCCAAGGGCTTGCCGCACCGCTTCATGACCTCTCTCGCGGCTGTAGCGTACAGGAAATTATCGAACTGGCGTTGGTGGCAGCAGTGCCGCGTCAGACTGACATGAGTCGTGAAAACGCCTCACACACACTGGTTGTTTAGGTCCCGTTCTGGACCCCTTAATGAGAGGAAAACACAATGGAAGCATTAGGAATGATTGAAACCCGGGGCCTGGTTGCACTGATTGAGGCTTCTGACGCAATGGTTAAAGCGGCACGCGTGAAACTGGTCGGCGTGAAGCAGATCGGCGGCGGTCTGGTTACTGCAATGGTCCGTGGCGACGTAGCGGCATGTAAAGCCGCAACGGATGCTGGTGCTGCTGCTGCACAGCGTATTGGTGAGCTGGTTTCCGTACACGTAATCCCGCGTCCGCATGGCGATCTGGAAGAAGTGTTCCCGATCAGCTTTAAAGGCGACAGCAACGACATGTAAGTCGTCCATGTGACGCCACAGACTTCATTGCTGGCGTCACCCTCTCTCCTTTTCACATTACCTTCTGCGGAGGGTAGGGGGAGGTTTTACCTGAAATATGCCACGGAGGCGCGTATGAAACTGGCAATCGTCACAGGACAAATTGTTTGTACCGTACGCCATCAGGGGCTCGCGCACGACAAGTTGCTGATGGTGGAAATGATTGATGCCTGCGGAAATCCCGACGGGCAATGTGCTGTTGCTATCGACAGCATTGGGGCGGGAACCGGAGAGTGGGTGCTGCTGGTCAGCGGAAGCTCAGCCCGTCAGGCGCACCGTAACGAATCATCACCTGTCGATCTGTGCGTGATTGGCATTGTTGATGAAGTGGTGGCAGGTGGTCAGGTGATCTTCCATAAATAAGGCAGAAAATCATGAATCAACAGGATATTGAACAGGTCGTGAAAGCGGTACTGCTGAAAATGAAAGACAGCAGCCAACCCGTCAGTGCCGTTCAAGAAATGGGCGTTTTTGCCTCCCTGGATGACGCAGTGGCGGCAGCAAAACTGGCCCAGCAAGGGCTGAAAAGCGTTGCCATGCGCCAACTGGCTATCACGGCTCTACGTGAGGCGGGCGAAAAACATGCCCGAGAATTAGCGGAACTTGCCGTCACAGAAACCGGCATGGGACGCGTTGAAGATAAATTTGCCAAAAATGTGGCGCAGGCACGCGCCACGCCGGGCGTGGAATGCCTGTCTCCACAGGTTCTGACCGGTGATAACGGCCTGACGCTGATTGAAAACGCGCCGTGGGGCGTGGTGGCCTCGGTGACACCGTCCACCAACCCGGCTGCGACCGTTATTAACAACGCCATCAGCCTGATTGCGGCTGGCAACAGCGTGGTCTTCGCACCGCATCCGGCTGCCAAGGGCGTGTCTCAGCGCGCTATCACTCTGCTTAACCAGGCGGTAGTTGCTGCAGGCGGACCGGCAAACCTGCTGGTTACCGTGGCCAATCCGGATATCGAAACCGCCCAGCGTCTGTTTAAGTACCCAGGCATCGGCCTGCTGGTGGTGACCGGCGGTGAAGCCGTAGTGGATGCCGCGCGTAAGCACACCAACAAACGTCTGATTGCCGCCGGTGCGGGAAATCCGCCGGTGGTGGTTGATGAAACGGCTGATCTGGCACGCGCAGCCCAGTCGATCGTCAAAGGCGCTTCGTTTGACAACAACATTATCTGCGCCGACGAAAAAGTGCTGATCGTGGTCGATAGCGTCGCTGATGAGCTGATGCGTCTGATGGAAAGCCAGCATGCAGTCAAGCTGACCACGGCTCAGGCCGAACAGCTGCAACCGGTGCTGCTGAAAAATGTCGATGAACGCGGTAAAGGCACGGTCAGTCGTGACTGGGTAGGTCGCGACGCAGGAAAAATCGCTGCGGCGATTGGTCTGAACGTACCGGAGCAAACCCGGCTGTTGTTCGTCGAAACCTCTGCGACTCACCCGTTTGCCGTAACCGAACTGATGATGCCGGTTCTGCCGGTCGTGCGGGTCGCCAACGTCGATGAGGCCATTGAACTGGCGGTCAAGCTTGAAGGCGGCTGTCACCATACGGCGGCGATGCACTCGCGCAATATCGACAACATGAACCGCATGGCCAACGCCATTGATACCAGCATTTTCGTTAAGAACGGACCGTGCATTGCCGGTCTTGGACTCGGCGGCGAAGGCTGGACCACGATGACCATTACCACGCCAACCGGGGAAGGGGTGACCAGCGCACGCACGTTTGTGCGTCTGCGTCGCTGTGTGTTGGTGGATGCCTTCAGAATTGTATAAGGAGTGAACGACATGGCGCACGACGAACAACGTTGGCTGACACCCAGATTGCTAAAAGCGGCAACGCTATGTAACCAGACGCCCGTAAAGAGCGATTCACCGCTGTGGCTGGGCGTGGATTTGGGGACGTGTGATGTGGTGTCGATGGTTGTCGACAGTGACGGACAGCCGGTTGCGGTTTGCCTGGACTGGGCCGACGTCGTGCGCGATGGCATCGTCTGGGATTTCTTCGGTGCGGTGACCATCGTTCGTCGCCATCTCGATACGCTCGAACAACAGTTGGGTTGCCGCTTTACCCACGCGGCAACCTCGTTTCCACCGGGAACTGACCCACGGATCTCGATCAACGTGCTGGAATCTGCCGGGCTTGAAGTCAGTCATGTGCTCGACGAACCGACCGCGGTGGCAGACCTGTTGCAGCTTGATAACGCTGGCGTGGTGGATATCGGTGGCGGTACCACCGGGATTGCGATTGTGAAGCGAGGCAAGGTGACTTACTCCGCCGATGAAGCGACCGGCGGGCACCACATTTCTCTGACGCTTGCCGGGAACCGTCGCATCCAGTTGGAAGAGGCGGAGCAGTACAAACGCAGCAACGGTAAAGAAATCTGGCCGGTGGTTAAGCCGGTCTACGAAAAAATGGCGGAAATTGTGGCTCACCATATTGCCGGACAGGGCGTGGCTGATTTATGGCTGGCCGGTGGTTCCTGTATGCAGCCGGGCGTTGATGAACTGTTTCGTAAGCGTTTCCCGGAACTGCAGGTGCATTTACCCCAGCACAGCCTGTTTATGACCCCGCTGGCGATTGCAAATAGCGGAAAAGAAAAAGCGGAAGGAATCTATGCAAGCTGAATTGCAGACCGCGCTCTTTCAGGCATTCGATACCCTGAATCTGCAACGCGTAAAAACGTTTAGCGTTCCACCGGTTACGTTGTGTGGACTGGGAGCGCTCAGTACCTGCGGACAGGAAGCACAAACGCGCGGCCTGACGCATATGTTCGTCATGGTCGACAGTTTCCTGCACCAGGCGGGGATGACCGCCGCACTGGAACGCAGCCTGGCGATGAAAGGCGTGGCGATGACGCTGTGGCCATGTCCGGTGGGCGAACCGTGCATTACGGACGTCTGCGCGGCGGTCGCGCAACTGCGTGAATCGAAGTGCGATGGCGTAGTGGCCTTTGGTGGCGGTTCCGTATTGGATGCCGCAAAGGCTGTGGCGTTGCTGGTGACCAATCCTACCCAGACGCTGGCAGACATGGATGAGAGCAGCGCGTTACGCCCGCGTCTGCCGCTGATTGCCGTACCGACTACCGCCGGAACGGGTTCAGAAACCACTAATGTCACGGTGATTATCGACGCCGCGACCGGGCTTAAAAAAGTGCTGGCCCACGCAACCCTGATGCCGGATGTGGCGATTCTTGACGCCGCGCTGACGGAAGGTGTGCCCGCACACGTAACGGCGATGACCGGGATCGATGCGCTGACGCACGCCGTTGAAGCGTATAGCGCTCTGAACGCGACACCGTTTACCGACAGTCTGGCGATTGGCGCGATTGCGATGATAGGTAAATCGCTGCCGAAGGCCGTTGGCTATGGTCAGGATCTGGCGGCGCGAGAAAGCATGCTACTGGCTTCCTGTATGGCCGGGATGGCGTTTTCCAGCGCGGGGCTGGGCCTGTGTCACGCGATGGCGCACCAGCCGGGTGCGACGCTGCACATCCCACATGGACAGGCTAACGCCATGCTGCTGCCCACAGTAATGGGTTTCAACCGCATGGTGTGTCGTGAGCGTTTCAGCCATATCGGACGGGCGCTAACCAACAAGAAGTCGGACGATCGCGATGCCATCAACGCCGTCAGCGAGCTGATTAGCGAAGTGGGCCAGACCAAACGACTCTCTGACGTTGGGGCAAAGCCCGAGCATTACAGCGCATGGGCTCACGCCGCGCTGGAGGATATTTGTATTCGCAGTAACCCACGCACCGCCACGCAGGCCGACATTATCGCGTTGTATGCGGCGGCACAATAAATACACATATGACAGGGAGTGAAGGTTATGGGAATTAACGAAATCATCATGTACATCATGATGTTCTTTATGCTGATTGCCGCCGTGGACAGGATCCTGTCGCAGTTCGGCGGTTCGGCACGCTTCCTCGGTAAGTTCGGGAAGAGTATTGAGGGATCGGGCGGCCAGTTTGAAGAAGGTTTTATGGCGATGGGCGCGCTGGGTCTGGCGATGGTCGGTATGACCGCGCTGGCACCGGTACTGGCGCATGTGCTCGGGCCGGTGATTATTCCACTGTACGAAATGTTGGGCGCGAACCCGTCGATGTTTGCCGGAACGCTGCTGGCGTGCGATATGGGCGGCTTCTTCCTGGCGAAAGAACTGGCGGGCGGCGACGTTGCGGCGTGGCTGTACTCCGGCCTGATCCTCGGGGCGATGATGGGGCCGACGCTGGTCTTCTCTATTCCGGTTGCGCTGGGGATTATTGAGCCGTCCGACCGTCGTTATCTGGCGCTGGGCGTGCTGGCTGGGATCGTCACCATTCCGATTGGCTGTATTGCGGGTGGTTTGATCGCGATGTACTCCGGTGTCGAAATCAACGGGCAGCCGGTGGAGTTCACCTTCGCGCTAATCCTGATGAACATGATCCCGGTGCTGATCGTTGCCGTGCTGGTGGCGCTGGGACTGAAATTCATCCCGGAAAAAATGATCAACGGCTTCCAGATCTTCGCGAAATTCCTAGTGGCGCTGATCACCATCGGTCTGGCGGCAGCGGTAATCAAATTCCTGCTCGGCTGGGAACTGATTCCGGGTCTTGATCCTATCTTCATGGCACCGGGTGACAAGCCAGGTGAAGTGATGCGCGCCATCGAAGTTATCGGTTCTATCTCCTGCGTGCTGCTGGGTGCGTACCCAATGGTACTGCTGCTGACCCGCTGGTTTGAAAAGCCGCTGATGAGCGTCGGTAACCTGTTAAAAATCAATAATATTGCGGCTGCGGGCATGGTGGCGACGCTGGCGAACAACATCCCAATGTTCGGCATGATGAAGAATATGGATACCCGCGGCAAAGTGATCAACTGCGCTTTTGCGGTCTCCGCAGCCTTCGCTCTGGGTGACCACTTAGGTTTCGCCGCGGCCAACATGAACGCGATGATCTTCCCAATGATTGTCGGCAAGCTGATTGGCGGCGTGACGGCGATTGGTGTGGCTATGCTGTTGGTACCGAAAGACGAAGATGTTCCGGCACCAGCAGAAACCAACCCGGAGGCGCAATCGTGAATACTCGCCAGCTACTCAGCGTCGGTATCGATATCGGCACCACCACCACTCAGGTCATCTTCTCGCGCCTTGAGCTGGTCAACCGTGCGGCAGTGTCGCAGGTGCCGCGTTACGAATTCATCAAACGCGAAATTAGCTGGCAAAGCCCGGTGTTCTTTACCCCCGTTGATAAGCAGGGCGGGTTGAAAGAGGCCGAACTTAAGGCGCTGATCCTCGCCCAGTATCAGGCGGCGGGAATTGCGCCTGAGACCGTCGATTCCGGCGCGATCATCATTACCGGAGAAAGTGCCAAAACCCGCAACGCGCGACCAGCGGTGATGACGCTCTCTCAGTCGCTGGGGGACTTCGTGGTTGCCAGCGCCGGTCCGCATCTGGAATCAGTGATTGCCGGTCACGGCGCAGGGGCTCAAACCCTGTCAGAGCAGAAGTTGTGCCGCGTACTGAATATCGACATCGGTGGCGGGACGTCGAACTACGTCCTGTTCGATGCCGGAAAAGTCAGCGGTTCGGCCTGCCTGAACGTCGGCGGACGACTGCTGGAAACGGACGGTCAGGGGCGGGTAGTGCATGCGCATCAGCCAGGACAGATGATTGTTGATGACGTATTTGGTCCAGGCACCGACGCCTGGACCCTCAATGCGGCGCAGCTTGTTCAGGTGGCCCGACGGATGGCGGCGCTGATCGTTGAGGTGATTGACGGCACGCTGTCACCGCTGGCGCAGGCGCTGATGCAAACCGGTCTGTTGCCGACGGGTGTGAAGCCGGAAGTGATTACGTTGTCCGGCGGGGTGGGCGAGTGCTACCGCAACCAGCCTGCCGATCCATTCTGTTTTTCCGATATTGGGCCGCTGTTAGCGACGGCGCTGCATGAACATCCGCGCCTGCGTGAGATGAACGTGCAGTTCCCGGCGCAAACCGTGCGCGCCACGGTGATTGGCGCCGGTGCGCATACGCTGTCGCTTTCGGGCAGCACCATCTGGCTGGAAGGTGTGGCGCTTCCGCTGCGCAATCTGCCGGTGGCGATTCCGGTTGATGAGGCTGATTTGGTGGCCGCCTGGCAACAAGCGCTGATGCAGCTCGATCTGGACCCGCAAACAGACGCTTACGTGCTGGCGCTACCCGGTTCGCTGCCTGTGCGCTACGCCGCGCTGTTAACGGTTATTGATGCGCTACTGGCCTTTGTCGCGCGCCATCCGAATCCGCATCCCCTGCTGGTGGTAGCCGAGCAGGATTTTGGTAAAGCCCTGGGCATGCTGTTACGCCCACAGTTACAGCAACACCCGCTGGCAGTCATCGATGAGGTGGTTGTCCGGGCGGGGGACTATATCGACATTGGTACGCCTCTTTTTGGCGGATCGGTTGTGCCGGTGACGGTGAAATCACTCGCATTTCCTTCCTGAGGGAACGACTTATGAAACTAAAGACCACATTGTTCGGCAATGTTTATCAGTTTAAGGATGTTAAAGAGGTGCTGGCAAAAGCCAACGAACTGCGTTCGGGGGATGTGCTGGCAGGGGTAGCTGCAACCAGTTCGCAAGAGCGAGTGGCGGCCAAACAGGTGCTGTCGGAAATGACGGTAGCGGATATCCGCAACAACCCGGTGATTTCCTATGAAGAGGACTGCGTGACGCGTCTGATTCAGGACGACGTCAACGAAACGGCCTATAACCGCATCAAAAACTGGAGTATCAGCGAGCTGCGCGAGTACGTGCTGAGCGATGAAACCTCCGTTGATGACATTGCGTTTACGCGCAAAGGATTAACGTCGGAAGTGGTCGCAGCGGTTGCAAAAATCTGCTCTAACGCGGACCTGATCTACGGCGGTAAGAAAATGCCGGTGATCAAAAAGGCCAACACCACCATTGGTCTGCCGGGCACCTTCAGCTGTCGTTTACAGCCGAACGACACCCGTGATGACGTGCAGAGTATTGCGGCACAAATCTACGAAGGGCTGTCCTTCGGGGCGGGCGATGCGGTGATTGGCGTTAACCCGGTAACAGATGACGTGGAAAACTTAAGCCGCGTACTTGATACCGTGTACGGCGTCATCGACAAATTCAATATCCCGACCCAGGGCTGCGTCCTGGCGCACGTTACTACCCAGATCGAAGCCATTCGTCGCGGCGCGCCGGGCGGGCTGATTTTCCAGAGTATCTGCGGCAGCGAGAAAGGCTTAAAAGAGTTTGGCGTTGAGCTGGCCATGCTGGATGAAGCGCGTGCAGTGGGCGCTGAGTTTAACCGTATCGCTGGGGAAAACTGCCTGTACTTCGAAACCGGACAAGGGTCTGCGCTCTCCGCTGGCGCTAACTTCGGTGCCGATCAGGTGACGATGGAAGCACGTAACTACGGTCTGGCGCGTCACTACGATCCGTTCCTGGTGAACACCGTTGTCGGCTTTATCGGGCCGGAGTATCTCTACAACGACCGTCAGATTATTCGCGCGGGTCTGGAAGATCACTTTATGGGCAAGCTGAGCGGCATCTCAATGGGCTGCGACTGCTGCTATACCAACCATGCTGATGCTGACCAGAACCTCAACGAAAACCTGATGATTCTGCTCGCCACCGCTGGCTGCAACTACATCATGGGCATGCCGCTCGGTGACGACATCATGCTCAACTATCAGACCACCGCCTTCCACGACACCGCGACCGTGCGCCAGTTGCTGAACCTGCGTCCGTCGCCGGAGTTTGAACGCTGGCTGGAAACCATGGGCATTATGGCAAACGGTCGCCTGACCAAACGGGCGGGCGATCCGTCACTGTTCTTCTGATGACGCGGGGATGACACACGATGGATCAAAAACAGATTGAAGAAATTGTACGCAGCGTGATGGCGTCAATGGGTGAGTCGCAGCCGCAGGCGCAAGCGCCGGCAGTACAAGCGCAATGCAGCACCACCCAGTGCGCCGCGCCGACCGGTGAAAGCTGTGCGATGGATTTAGGCTCAGCCGAGGCTAAAGCGTGGATTGGCGTTGAGAATCCGCACCGCGCAGAGGTGTTGACTGAACTGCGTCGCAGCACTGCGGCGCGTGTATGTACCGGTCGAGCCGGTCCACGTCCGCGTACCCAGGCGCTGCTGCGCTTCCTGGCCGACCACTCGCGTTCGAAAGATACGGTATTGAAAGAAGTGCCGGAAGAGTGGGTAAAAGCCCAGGGGCTGCTGGAAGTGCGCTCGGAAATCAGTGACAAAAACCTGTATCTGACGCGTCCGGATCTGGGGCGTCGTCTGAGTGCGGAAGCCATTGAAGCGCTGAAATCACAGTGTGTAATGAACCCGGATGTGCAGGTGATTATCTCTGATGGCCTGTCTACGGACGCTATCACCGCTAACTACGAAGAGATCCTGCCGCCGCTGTTGTCTGGCTTAAAACAGGCCGGATTGAAGGTCGGGACGCCGTTCTTTGTTCGCTATGGTCGCGTGAAAATCGAAGATCAGATCGGCGAACTGCTGGGCGCGAAAGCGGTGATCCTGCTGGTTGGGGAACGTCCGGGCCTGGGCCAGTCGGAAAGCCTTTCTTGCTACGCCGTCTATTCGCCGCGTGTGGCGACGACCGTTGAAGCTGACCGTACCTGTATCTCGAACATTCACCAGGGCGGTACGCCACCGGTTGAAGCGGCGGCGGTCATTGTGGATTTGGCCAAGCGCATGCTGGAGCAAAAAGCATCCGGCATCAATATGACCCGTTAAGGAGGCATCATGCCAGCATTAGATTTGATTAGACCTTCAGTCACCGCAATGCGCGTGATTGCCTCGGTAAATGACGGTTTTGCCCGTGAACTTAAATTACCGCCACATATACGTAGCCTCGGACTCATCACAGCAGATTCTGATGACGTGGCGTATATTGCCGCAGACGAAGCGACAAAACAGGCAATGGTGGAAGTGGTTTATGGCCGCTCGCTGTATGCCGGCGCGGCGCACAGTCCCTCTCCAACTTCGGGTGAAGTGCTGATTATGCTCGGTGGACCCAACCCGGCAGAAGTTCGTGCAGGTCTGGACGCGATGGTAGCCAATATTGAAAGCGGCGCGGCGTTTCAGTGGGCGAATGACGCAGAAGATACCGCCTTCCTGGCGCATGTGGTTTCGCGTACCGGTTCGTATCTCTCGGCGACCGCAGGATGCCGGCTTGGCGATCCGATGGCGTATCTGGTGGCACCGCCGCTGGAAGCGACATTTGGTATTGATGCTGCGCTGAAATCGGCTGATGTACAACTGGTGACCTACGTTCCGCCGCCGTCAGAAACCAACTATTCGGCTGCGTTTATGACCGGTAGCCAGGCCGCTTGTAAAGCTGCATGTAACGCCTTTGCCGATGCCGTTCTGGATATTGCTCGTAACCCAATCCAGCGCGCGTAAGAGAGGTTGTGATGATCAATGCACTGGGATTACTGGAAGTGGATGGCATGGTCGCTGCCGTGGATGCGGCGGATGCCATGCTGAAAGCCGCGAACGTGCGCCTGCTTAGCCACGAAGTGCTCGATCCTGGCCGGTTGACGCTGGTGGTGGAAGGCGATCTGGCGGCGTGCCGCGCAGCGCTGGATGCCGGCAGCGCCGCTGCTGCGCGTACAGGCCGTGTTATCAGCCGTAAGGAAATCGGCCGACCGGACGATGATACCCAGTGGCTGATCGGCGGTTTTAAGCGCCAGCCGAAGAAACCAGAACAGAAGCCAGAAGTGAAAACAGATGTAAAAACGCAGAAGACGCAGGACGCTCCGTTGACGCCTGAATCCTCTGATCAACTTCTGACGCTGTTGGCATCGGTCCGTCAAGGAATGACGGCAGGGGAAGTGGCTGCCCACTTTGGCTGGTCACTTGATGAAGCCAGAAAGGCGCTGGAACAGCTCTTTTCTGACGGAGCGTTGCGTAAACGCAGTAGTCGCTATCGCTTAAAAAATTAACCTGTCGGAGGGCCGGGGGCTTCGTTGAAGCTTCCGGCTTAAGAGATCATGAAAAAGAACCGTACTGCAAACCTGCACCATCTTTATCATGAAGCATTACCCGAAGACGTTAAACTTACGCCGAAAGTGGAGGTGGACAACGTTCACCAGCGGCGAACAACGGATGTGTATGAGCATGCGCTGACGATTACCGCATGGCAGCAGATCTACGACCAGTTGCATCCGGGAAAATTTCATGGCGAGTTCACGGAAATCCTGCTCGATGATATTCAGGTGTTCCGTGAATACACCGGACTGGCGTTGCGTCAGTCGTGTCTTGTCTGGCCGAATTCTTTCTGGTTTGGTATTCCGGCCACGCGCGGCGAACAGGGATTTATTGGCACCCAGTGTCTGGGGAACGCTGAAATTGCCACCCGCCCTGGCGGGACAGAGTTTGAACTGAGTACGCCGGATGATTACACCATTCTGGGCGTCGTCATTTCGGAAGAGGCGATTGCCCGTCAGGCCAACTTCCTGCATAACCCGGAAAGAGTGCTGCATATGCTGCGCAACCAGTCGGCGCTGGAAGTTAAAGAACAACACAAAGCCGCGTTATGGGGCTTTGTGCAGCAGGCGCTGGCGACGTTTAGCGAAAATCCGGAAAACCTCCATCAACCTGCGGTACGCAAAGTGCTGGGCGATAACCTGCTGCTGGCGATGGGCACTATGTTGGAAGAGGCGCAGCCGATTATCACGGCTGAGAGCATCAGCCATCAGAGCTATCGTCGCCTGCTGTCGCGTGCGCGGGAATATGTGCTGGAAAATATGTCAGAACCGCTGACCGTGCTCGATCTGTGTAATCAACTGCACGTCAGCCGCCGGACGTTGCAAAACGCCTTTCACGCGATCCTTGGTATCGGTCCGAATGCCTGGTTAAAACGCATTCGCCTGAACGCCGTACGTCGCGAGCTGATAAGCCCGTGGTCGCAGAGTACGACGGTGAAAGACGCCGCCATGCAGTGGGGATTCTGGCATTTAGGGCAATTTGCCACCGACTACCAGCAGCTGTTTGCGGAAAAACCTTCATTGACGCTGCATCAGCGCATGCGCCAGTGGGCATGATGCGATGAATGTGCCGGATGCGACGCAAATGCGTTTTATCCGGCCTGGGGGCTGGTATTGTCTGGGGTTACACCCAGTCGCGAACCTGAATAAACGCGCTAAGGGCGGCTTCCGGGCTGTTCGCTTCCGGCTGCCAGTCATACTCCCAGCGCACCAGCGGCGGCATCGACATCAGAATCGATTCCGTACGGCCGCCGGTCTGCAGACCGAATAACGTGCCGCGATCCCACACCAGGTTAAATTCCACATAGCGTCCGCGACGGTAAAGCTGAAAATTGCGTTCACGTTCGCCCCAGCTCATTGCTTTGCGGCGCTCAACGATGGGCAGATACGCTTCGGTATAGCCTTGACCTACCGCCTGCATAAAGGCGAAGCTGTGGTCGAAATCCGGCGTATTCAAATCATCGAAAAACAGCCCGCCAATGCCGCGCTGTTCGTTGCGATGCTTGAGGAAGAAGTAGTCATCGCACCACTTCTTGTAACGGGGATAAACGTCTTCGCCGAACGGCTGGCACAGATCTCGCGCCGTGCGGTGCCAGTGAACTGCATCCTCATCAAAGCCGTAGTAGGGCGTTAAGTCAAAGCCGCCGCCAAACCACCAGACCGGGTCAGTGCCCGGTTTTTCCGCGATAAAAAATCGCACGTTGGCGTGACTGGTCGGAATGTAGGGATTCTGCGGATGTACCACCAGCGAGACGCCCATGGCCTCAAAGCTGCGTCCCGCAAGCTCGGGGCGATGTGCGGTAGCCGAGGCCGGCATTGCCTCGCCGTGAACGTGGGAGAAGTTGACGCCCGCTTGCTCGAAAATACCGCCGTTACGCAGCACCCGGCTGCGCCCGCCGCCGCCTGCTTCACGTTGCCAGTTATCCTCAACAAACTCGGCGCCGTCTACGGCGGATAACTGCTGGCAAATATCATCTTGCAGGCTGAGCAGGAACTGTTTTACGCGCTGTGCATCGGGCTTCATGGTTAACGTTTCTTCGAGTGTGCTTTCTGGTTATCAAACCAGTGGAAATAGCTGATGATGCCATTGGCGATAGCGGTGGCGATTTTCTGGCGAAATGCCGCCGTGCCCAGCAGACGTTCTTCTTCCGGGTTGGTAATGAACGAGGTTTCGACCAGTACCGACGGAATTGATGGTGATTTTAGCACCACGAAGGCGGCTTGTTCCGTGCTGCGACTGTGAAGACGATGTACCGGCTTGATCTTCTTGAGAATATGCGAGCCTAACGTCAGGCTGTTTTTAATGGTATCCGTTTGCACCAGATCGAACAGCACCTGCTGCAGCAAATGGTCTTTATCGGTGGTCTTCTTCCCGGCCACTTCATCGGCCCGGTTTTCACGATCGGACAGATACTTCGCCATGGCGCTACTGGCACCGCGATTGGACAACGCAAAGACCGACGCACCTGCAGCGCTCGGATTGGTAAAACCATCGGCGTGAATCGACATGAACAGGTCAGCGCCATGCTTATGAGCGATCTCGACGCGATCGTAAAGCGGAATAAATGTATCGCCGGAGCGCGTCAGGCGCGCATCAATCCCCTGGTTGCGTAGAATCGAGCGCACGTTTTTGGCAATCGCCAGTACCACGTGCTTTTCCTTCGACCCATTGCGACCAATTGCGCCGGTATCAATCCCTCCGTGACCCGGATCAAGGACAACAACGCGCTTAGCGCCGGCTTTTTTCGCTTTCGGTTTGCTGTGCCCATTGCTGGTCTTAAGCGCTTCTTCTTTAGCGATGGCTTGCGACATGCCTGACAGCGTTAGGGCGGCCAGCCCGGCTTTCAACACCTGGCGGCGCGATGTGAGTGTTTTTAGTGGTTTAAAAGTGCTCATACGGCCTGAGTTGTAAAAAAAGGTTCTAAACGTTATATCGTATCGCGTTGTCCGTTGCGACGGATCGGGATAAGAATTGTTTTACTTTTCATTTCAATACGTGACAATTCCGTATTATGCCATTTTTTCCGCCGCTTCGCGTCAGATATTGGCTAAATCAGCCGTTCGCGCCATAATCGCTTTTTAACGTCCTGAAAAGGTAACCAATACCATGGAAATACGCGTTTTTCGCCAGGAAGATTTCGAAGAGGTGATCACCCTCTGGGAGCGCTGTGATTTGCTGCGTCCATGGAACGACCCTGAAATGGACATTGAGCGTAAAGTCAATCATGACGTCAGCTTGTTCCTGGTCGCTGAAGTGAATGGCGAGGTGGTCGGTACGGTGATGGGCGGATATGACGGGCATCGCGGCTCGGCCTATTACCTGGGCGTGCATCCTGAGTTTCGCGGTCGCGGCATTGCCAATGCGCTGCTCAACCGGCTGGAGAAAAAGCTCATTGCCCGCGGTTGTCCGAAGATTCAAATCATGGTGCGTGACGATAATGACGTCGTACAGGGTATGTATGAACGTCTGGGTTATGAACATGCGGATGTACTCAATCTGGGCAAGCGTTTGATCGAAGATGAAGAGTACTGAGTTTCATCCGGCCGACTATGACGCTCATGGGCGTCTGCGCCTGCCTTTTCTCTTCTGGTGCGTGCTGCTGCTGCAGGCGCGCACTTGGGTTCTGTTTGTGATTGCCGGTTCTTCCCGCGAGCAGGGCAACACGCTGCTGAATCTGTTTTATCCCGATCACGACGCTTTCTGGCTGGGTTTGCTTCCAGGCGTTCCCGCGGTATTGGCATTTTTACTCAGCGGGCGACGCTTTGCGTTTCCGGTGGTATGGCGCTGGCTGCGAGGATTACTGATCCTCGCTCAACTGGTGCTACTGTGCTGGCAGCCGGTGATGTGGCTGGCAGGCGATCCGGTCAACGGTGTCGGGCTGGCGCTGCTGGTGGCGGATGTCGTTGCGCTGATCTGGCTGTTAACTAATCAACGTCTGCGCGCCTGTTTTTCCCTCGAGAAAGAATAACGGCACTTTTTGGCGAAACCGGACTCCAAGCAACGTTGATAAATAAGGAAGGAAGTGAAATGAAATCACTGCGTTTGACTTTATGCGCGATGCCGCTGCTATTGACCGGGTGTTCAACGTTGTCATCGGTGAACTGGTCTGCCGCCAATCCGTGGAACTGGTTTGGTTCTTCAACGCAGGTCACTGAGCAGGGCGTCGGAGCGTTAACTGGCGCAACCCCGCTGGATGAAAAAACCATTGCTGATGCGCTGGACGGTGATTACCGCCTGCGTAGCGGGATGAAGACCGATAACGGTAATGTGGTGCGCTTTTATGAAGCGATGAAAGATGACAAGCTGGCGATGGTTATCAATGGCAATCAGGGAACGATTAGCCGTATTGATGTAGTCGACAGCGATATTCCCTCTTCTGCGGGTGTCGAAATCGGTACACCGTTTAGCGACCTTTACACTAAAGCCTTTGGTAATTGTCAGAAGGCGACTGGCGATGACAGCGCGGGCGTTGAATGCAAAGCTGAGGGAAGTCAACATATTAGCTACATCTTTTCCGGTGAGTGGAGCGGGCCTGAGGGCTTAATGCCGTCTGACGATACGTTGAAAGCATGGAAAGTAAGCAAAATTATCTGGCGGCGTTAATTTGCGTCTGAACAAATCGGCTTGTTAAAAAAACAGGTAGAATAGCGCCCATCAATGCCACGATGTCGTGGCATCTTTTTTTTCAGGAGGAACAATGTCTCAGGTTCAGAGTGGCATTTTGCCAGAACATTGCCGTGCGGCGATTTGGATTGAAGCCAATGTTAAAGGCGACGTTGAGGCCCTGCGTGGGGCCAGCAAAACCTTCGCCGATAAGCTGGCGACCTTTGAAGCGAAGTTCCCGGATGCGCATCTGGGCGCGGTTGTTGCTTTTGGCAACAACACCTGGCGTACACTGAGCGGCGGCGTTGGCGCAGAAGAGTTAAAAGACTTTATCCCTTACGGTAAAGGTCTTGCGCCAGCTACCCAGTATGATGTGCTGATTCATATTCTCTCTTTGCGTCATGACGTGAATTTCTCCGTTGCACAGGCGGCAATGGAAGCCTTTGGCGACAGTATTGAAGTCAAAGAAGAGATCCACGGTTTCCGTTGGGTTGAAGAGCGCGATCTCAGCGGCTTTGTTGACGGAACGGAAAACCCGGCAGGCGTTGAAACGCGCCGTGAAGTCGCGGTTATTAAAGATGGCGTGGATGCTGGTGGCAGCTATGTGTTTGTGCAGCGTTGGGAACATAACCTGAAGCAGCTTAACCGCATGAGCATTCATGACCAGGAAATGATGATTGGGCGTACCAAGGAAGCCAACGAAGAGATCGACGGTGATGACCGTCCGGTTACTTCTCACCTGAGCCGCGTCGATCTCAAAGAAGACGGTAAAGGACTGAAAATTGTGCGCCAGAGCCTGCCATACGGTACCGCCAGCGGTACACACGGCCTCTATTTCTGTGCCTATTGCGCCCGTTTGCACAACATCGAGCAGCAACTGCTGAGCATGTTTGGCGACACTGACGGCAAGCGCGATGCGATGCTGCGCTTCACTAAACCGGTGACCGGCGGCTATTATTTCGCGCCATCGCTGGATCGTTTGCTGGCCCTGTAATTTTTTGATGCCAGATGGCGCTGATGCCGCCATCTGGCACAATATAGCTCTCCCCTGAATCACCCAACGTCCGCTATGCTGATAATGCACTCGCGTTGACGCTTATCCTGAAAAATCACCTCCCACGTTCATTATTATTTACCTGCCAGTTTCTCGGTTATGACAACGGTATTAAATGGAATTATTTAGAATTAATAAACTATTAATACCAATTTATTACTTTAAAAATTCTGAATATATCTGAATTAAATCACAATTTAAATGTGAGGAAGATCAGGTTTTTAAATGCAATTTATGAAAACAAAATAAATAATAAGTGTAATTAATTTCGCTATAAATTGATTTAATGCCTTCATTTGTTGACAATTAAAATGACTGTCTTGTAATCTGAAAATGACCGAAAAATAACGGAATTCATATTTAACTATTTTGCAACAAAGGGTCATTGGAGGTTTTATGTCTACAAAATTATGGGGTGGGCGTTTTGATATGCCTACAAATAAACTGGTCGAATCTTATAATGCGACCATTATGCTGGAACAACGTCTCTGCCCTTTTGATATTCAGGGGAGTATTGCTCACGCCACTATGCTGGGCCGTCAGGGGATTATCACGCAGGATGAAGCGAATGCGATTATTGGCGGGTTAAGGCAGGTCAATAAAGAGATTGAGGAAGGGCAATTCGTTTTTGATACCGTTGATGAAGATATTCATATGGCGATAGAAAGACGTATGACAGAAATAATTGGTCCTGTAGGCGGGAAGCTACATACCGGCCGCAGTCGTAATGACCAGACGACTGTCGATTCGAAAATGCACATGAGATCGACTATTCGTGAAATTCAGCAGGATATCGTTCATCTACAAAAAGTTATTATCAGCAAGGCTGAAAATAACATTAATGCGATCATGCCTGGCTATACTCATTTACAGACCGGTCAGCCTATTCTGCTGTCGCACTGGATAATGGCATATTATTGGATGTTACGCCGTGACTGGACTCGTTTTGCAGACCTTTATCAACGCATGGGGGAATGCCCTTTAGGTTCAGCAGCCCTTGCCGGTACTACTTTCCCCATTGATCGTGATTTCACGGCTAAAGAGCTTGGCTTTGACAAACCGACTGAAAACAGTATTGATTCTGTCAGCGATCGTGACCATATGGTTGAATTCACTGCCGCCGCTGCTATGTGCTTTATGCATCTTACCCGTTTGTCAGAAGAACTGGTTTTATTCTCAAGTCAGGATTTTAAGTTTATTGAGCTTTCAGATGATTTCTGTACCGGTTCCAGCATCATGCCACAGAAGAAAAACCCCGACGTGGCTGAAAAAATGCGCGGCAAAGGGGGGCGTATGTACGGAAATCTAATGGCGATGTTGACCATTATGAAAGGTATCCCTCTGGCCTATAATACTGATATGAGTGAGGATAAAGAGCAGGTCTATGACTCTATGGATACCTTACAGACCAGTCTGAAAATTATGGCGCCGATGCTCGAAAAAATGGTTATTCTTTCAGATAATACTCGCAGCGCAGCGGCAAGAGGATTTTCAAACGCAACCGATATGGCTGACTACCTGGTTCGTAAAGGCATTCCTTTTAGAGAAGCTCACCATATTGTTGGCAGCGCTGTTAATTACTGTATAAAACATAGAAAAATGTTGGAAGAGCTTACTCTGAATGAATTCCACACATTTGATGATAAAATCGAAAATGATATATATGAGAGTATATCTCTCGAAGGGTAATGACTCCAACTTATTGATAGTGTTTTATGTTCAGATAATGCCCGATGACTTTGTCATGCAGCTCCACCGATTTTGAGAACGACAGCGACTTCCGTCCCAGCCGTGCCAGGTGCTGCCTCAGATTCAGGTTATGCCGCTCAATTCGCTGCGTATATCGCTTGCTGATTACGTGCAGCTTTCCCTTCAGGCGGGATTCATACAGCGGCCAGCCATCCGTCATCCATATCACCACGTCAAAGGGTGACAGCAGGCTCATAAGACGCCCCAGCGTCGCCATAGTGCGTTCACCGAATACGTGCGCAACAACCGTCTTCCGGAGCCTGTCATACGCGTAAAACAGCCAGCGCTGGCGCGATTTAGCCCCGACGTATCCCCACTGTTCGTCCATTTCCGCGCAGACGATGACGTCACTGCCCGGCTGTATGCGCGAGGTTACCGACTGCGGCCTGAG
>NZ_JAOWDG010000022.1:0-83550 GCF_030334745.1 Citrobacter sp. Cb080
ATTGAATCTACAGCGGCTTTTTTTAATATGTCCCGTTCGTCAGTAACCCGCTTCAGCTCTTTCTGGAGACGGCGGATCTCGGTCTGAGCATCTGACTGTTCTTTATGAGTGGAGGAATCCGGCCCGTACTTCTTTATCCAGGCGTAAAGGCTGTGGGTGGTGATATCGAGACGTGTTGCAACGCTGGAAACAGAATAACCACGATCAACAACCTGTTTGACTGCTTCAATTTTAAACTCTTCGGGATAACGCTTACCGCTCATGGGCACCTCTCTTTAAGCCATCTTAAATGACTCTGAGGTGTCTGTTAAACCCGTGTCGATTCACCCTAGCTAATTACCCCATCTAATCGAATAAATAACTTTGCGTTATGCTTTTCCTCGACAACAGCCAAAGGATAACGTCATGCAAACTGTAAAACTGAACAACGGTATTGAAATGCCCCTGCTGGGCTTTGGTGTGTTTCAAATGTCTGATGCCGCTGAATGCGAAAGAGCCGTGATTGATGCCATCGACACGGGATACCGCCTGATCGATACCGCCGCGTCTTACCAGAATGAAACCCAGGTTGGGAACGCTCTGAAACAAAGCGGTATCGCCCGTAACGAACTCTTTGTAACGACCAAGCTGTGGCTGCAGGATACTCATTACGAAGGCGCTAAAGCCCAGTTCGAACGCTCCCTGAATCGTCTGCAACTTGATTATGTTGACCTGTATCTGATTCACCAGCCTTACGGTGATGTCCATGGGGCATGGCGTGCCATGGAAGAATTACAACAGGCAGGAAAAATTCGCGCCATTGGCGTCAGCAACTTCCATCCTGACAGACTGGCCGACCTTATCGCCTTCAACAACGTTGCCCCTGCGGTAAACCAGATTGAAGTTATCGGTTATCGATAGATGAGTTACCGCCTGCAAAAGTAGAAAAAAATAAGCTTCAGTTTGTGCTGCATTATTCCGTCCCCGTTTTCATTCAACCAACATCAGCGGCGCAAACGCAGGCAAAATTGCAATGGAAATTACAACAGCTTGATGGCAAAAAATTTATTGAAGTGAGTAACCAGGGAAATGGGCATGCACAATTATCTGCTGCAACATTTATAAGCCCTGACGGTGCTAAAAAAGTTATTACGCCCGGACTGTTAGGCTACGTTTTACCCGGCTCAACAATGCGCTGGATAGTCTCCCCGTCGGCCAGTAATACTCATGATGGCGGGAAAGTTGAAGTCACAATCAATGGCCAAAAAACAGTACAAGATCTGTAACAGATCCTGGCTTCTGGTGAAATATTGCTTTCTCAATGGAGTATTAATATCGGGAATGGTTTGCGCACAAACGCTGAATAATAACCAGAACGAAGATGGTGTTATTAATGGCGCAGCGCAGCTCGTGGGGGTCAATTTGTATCTCGACGTCACCTTAAATGGGAATCCCCTTGGGCTGGTGCATTTGGGTTACGATAATGGAAAGCTCTATGCTGGGGCAGATACCCTGCGAAAAATGGGCTTTCGCTTTGCGCCTGACGCCACTCACGCCGTCTGCCTGAACGATATCCCCGAGCTAACGATTGACTATAACGTTCAGTTGCAAACGCTTTCGCTTACTGCGCCACTCAGTTCACTCGATCTTGCGACCACGCAGCTTAACTCCCCCGTAGAGACCGCGCCGACGGCGACAACATCACGCGGAGGGCTGCTCAATTACGATATCTATACCCAACAGGGGGATGAAAGCGCAATAAATACCTTCAGCGAACTACGCGCTTTCAATGCTGCAGGCGTGCTCAGCACCACCCAGTTGACGCAGTATTCCACCGAGGAAAATGCGGATAACAGCGTTGAGCGACTCGATACCAGCTGGCGTACGTCATTTCCCGAAACGATGCTGGCGGTAACCGTTGGCGATACCCTGACCAGTTCACTTATCTGGTCCCGGCCGACGCGTATCGGCGGCATTCAGATAGGAACCGATTTTGGTTTGCGGCCCTATATGCCAACCACCCCGCTCCCTGCATATCTTGGCTCCGCGACGTTGCCGTCAAACGTTGAGCTGTACGTCGACGGCGTCAGGTACTACAACGGAGAAGTCCCCGCGGGTAGCTTTCAGATCAACACAATGCCGAACATCAGCGGCGCGGGAACGGGTCAGGTAATGATGACGGATGCGCTGGGCAGAACGAGCGTACAAAATTTTTCGTTCTACAACGATCAGCAACTCCTGCGGGAAGGATTAACTGCCTGGTCTGCAGAACTGGGTACAGTGCGCGAAAACTATGGTTACTCCTCTTTTGATTATGCCAGCGCACCGGTACTGAGCAGTACATGGCGTCGGGGGTTTAGCAATACGTTCACCGCCGGGACTCACGCTGAAACCAGCGATGGACTGATTAACGCGGGCTTCAGTAACGACTGGATCCCAGGCACCCGCAGCGGCACGTTTTCGACCTCAGTTGCCGCAAGTACCGACTCAGGAAAGAACGGTTTTCTGTACAGTTTTGGTTATCGTTGGTCCGGCGAACGGTTTAATTTCAGTACCAGTACGACGGCCACTTCCGGCGATTATCGTGATGTCGCCACCCATTATGGCGAGCCGCCACCGACGCTTAACAGCAATACGGTCATTGGCTATTCGCTGGAAGCTGCCGGTAATGTCAGCCTGAGTTACCTGCAGTTTCGTTATCCGCACGAAAATGCGGTGCGCTACGCCAACGCCAGCTGGTTCAAATCGATTACCGACAACATTTCACTGAATGCCGGATTCAACCAAAACATCGACGATAACCGCGATCGCAGTCTCTATTTGATGGTGACAATGACCACTGATAATAATCTAAGTGCCAGCAGCACCCTACAACACACCAATGATGAGACCGGCTACCAGCTCAACGCCAGCCTGACGCCTCCTGCCGACGGCGGCTGGGGCTGGAATCTGGCCGCCAGTCAGCAGGCTTCCCGGCAAAGCGGTCAGGGAGAAGTGGGATATCTGGGGCGTTATGGTAAAGCGTACGCGGGATTCAGCCGTTTACCGGATAACCATTACGGCTACGCAGGCGCCACCGGATCGCTTGTTACCATGGGAGGCGGCCTGTTTGCAGCACGTGAAATCAACAATGGCTTTGCCGTCGTATCAACTGACGGCGTTCCTGACGTCCCGATTAAATTACAAAATAACCTGATTGGTCGCAGCGACGACCAGGGGCTATTGCTGGTCACGCCGCTGAACAGTTATCAAAAAAACCTGATCAGTATTGACCCAATGGATCTCCCCGCCAATATGCGGATCGCGCGCGTTGAGGCGAATGCAACGCCTGCCGATCGTTCCGGTACATTGGTTAGCTTTGGCATTACCCCGGTACGCGCTGCGCAGGTCATCCTCGTCGACAATCAGGGTAAACCCATTCCCGAAGGCAGCATGGCATACGCTATCAACGAAACAGGACAATCGTCTGTCGTTGGTTTTGATGGGATGACCTGGTTCGACACGCTGGAACAGCACAACGCGCTACGCGTTGAGACAGACACCGGCAGTTGTCGCGTGCAATTTGACTATCCCGCTTCCGCAAAAGGGATTGTGCAAATAGGTCCACTGGTTTGCCGGCCACACTAACAGGAGTGCGCTCATGAGGTTAAGGCATCTGTTACTCATCGCAGCCGTACTCTTTTGTCCGGCGATTAGCCATGCCGTAACCTGTTCGGTGAGTAATGTGCAACCCATAAATTTGGGCTCAGTCAATCCGCTGTCTGCAACAGGCGCAACGTCATCAATGACGTTCAACTACACCTGCACCAAAGAGCTTGGCGACGCGCTGGCAGGGATCAACCTCTGTTTTAATATTGGCGCCTCAGCCGTCAGTGGCCAGGTGACACCTCGAAATATGTCATTAAACGGAACACCTGCCAGAACGCTGGCATACCAGCTTTACCAGGATGCCGGACACACCAAAGTCTGGGGGAGTCAGTATCAGTCGGGAACAACTTTTCCAATGGTACAGCTTAACCTGCTGAATCTGACGCCAGTGACGGGCTCACTCACGGTATCAGCGCAGATTGTCACGCCACAAACCTCAGCGGTCCCCGGAAGCTATCAGGATAGCTATACGGCGGCGACAGCCCTTGTCACCCTCAATCCTGGATTGCTTTTCCCGCCGACCACCTGTGGCGATACCGTTGCCGCCAGACTTCCCTTCACCGTATCGGCGACGGTCAGCAAACAGTGCAATATCACCTCTGCAACCAATATTAGCTTTGCGCCCGCCGGGGCGACCGGGCGTAACCTAACGGCTTCAAATACCGTGGGCGTAGCATGTTCCAATAACACGCCTTACACCATCGGACTTCAGCCCTCTAACGGCAATACGGCAGGCAGCAGCGTGATGGCCGGCACGGGGTCAAATACGGACAAGGTCCCCTACCAGCTTAGCTCGACGCCGGGGCCGTCCGGTACGGTTTGGGGCAATTCATCGCTCAATACCGTCGCGGGCAACGGTACGGGAACCACCACCACCTACCCGGTTTACGCCACCGTTCCCAGCGCGAACTACACGCCTGACAATTATGCTGATACCGTTACCATCGCCGTGACCTACTGACCCCAGCTTAATCGCAATAAAGCAAATACATTTTATTATCATATTATTTACTTTTAGAGGTGCGTCATAAATCTGACAAATTGCGATTTTTATAAATCATGCATATTAAATTATCCAGTCAGCAAAATAACCGAAATATCCGCACAATCAAAGAATAACTATTCACTTCTCAGCTAAAGCCCACACGCTTCATGCCGATAAACCGTGTTAGCCGGACAGGCCATTCCATGAAATAAATGTTAAATTTAGGTTCATATGGTGTGATTCACTGTATACCACGGCCAAATTAAGAACATATTACTTTTATAACTAAGGTTTATCATGGATAAGTTATCTTACGCTTCAGATAGCAGCACATCTGCCTGGAATACCTACCTGCAACAAATCGAGCGTGTGGCCCCTTACCTGGGCGAACTTTCCCATTGGGTGGATACCCTGCGCCACCCAAAACGCGCGCTGATTGTCGATATCCCGGTGCAGATGGATGACGGTACTATCCGTCATTTTGAAGGGTATCGCGTGCAACATAACCTCTCCCGCGGGCCAGGCAAAGGCGGTGTGCGTTATCATCCTGATGTTGATCTTAATGAAGTGATGGCCCTGTCCGCATGGATGACCATCAAATGCGCAGCGTTGAACCTGCCGTACGGCGGTGCGAAAGGTGGCGTGCGCGTCGATCCGTTCTCGCTTTCCGAAGGTGAACTGGAGCGTTTAACCCGCCGTTATACCAGCGAAATCGGCATTATCATCGGGCCGCAGAAAGACATTCCTGCGCCGGATGTGGGGACTAACGGAAAAGTAATGGCCTGGATGATGGATACCTACTCCATGAACCACGGCACCACCGTGACCAGCGTGGTCACCGGTAAACCTATTCACCTCGGCGGCTCGTTAGGCCGTGATAAAGCCACCGGTCGTGGTGTTTTCGTCAGCGGTCTGGAAGTGGCGCGTCGTGCCAACATCGACGTTGAAGGCGCTCGCGTAGCGGTGCAAGGTTTTGGTAACGTCGGCAGCGAAGCCGCCCGCCTGTTCGCGGCAGCAGGAGCACGCGTGGTCGCGATTCAGGATCACACCGCAACGCTGTTTAACTCAACGGGTATCGACATGGCCGCGTTGTCTGCCTGGCAACTGGAGCACAAACAGATTGCCGGTTTTCCGGGCGCTGAAACCATTGCCAGCGAAGCCTTCTGGAGCCTGGAGATGGATATTCTGATCCCGGCCGCGCTCGAAGGCCAGATCACCCGTCACCGCGCGGAAACGCTTACCTGTAAACTGGTACTCGAAGGCGCTAACGGCCCAACCTATCCGGATGCCGACGACGTTCTGGCAAGCCGCGGTATCGTGGTTGTCCCAGACGTTGTTTGTAACGCCGGCGGCGTAACCGTCAGCTACTTCGAATGGGTTCAGGACATGGCTAGCTTCTTCTGGAGCGAAGAAGAGATTAACAATCGCATGGACAAAATAATGACCGATGCGATGGTACACGTGTGGGAAAAAGCGGCAGAGAAATCCTGCTCACTGCGTACGGCAGCCTACATTGTTGCCTGCGAACGCATTCTGTTGGCACGTAAAGATCGCGGAATTTATCCGGGCTAACGCCGAAATCGACCTTGCCTACAAACCACCTGCTCTGCAGGTGGTTTGTTTTCCCTAAACACCCGTGAATCAGCTTCCCGGCCAAATACGGCCCAACCTCTCATTTTCGCTGTTTTATGCACCATGACGTTCCAATACGGAACATTATTATGTTGCTACGTTTCGTATTGAAACGCCCATTACAGCAATTTTCTTTTGCCAACCCGTGTGCAAAATTACCTTATCGGCAGCGAGCAGTCGCCGTGGCGTTGTATAACCCGATACCCTACATCAGATGCCTGCCCGAATCTGGCAGCCATCCAGGACTGTCTGCGGAGCATAAATAATGAAAAAATTGATTAACCGTGTTGAAGACGTACTGACTGAACAACTCGCCGGACTGGCGAAAGCGTATCCTTCCCTGGCACTGCATCAGGATCCGGTATATGTCACCCGCGCAGATGCGCCGGTAATGGGCAAAGTGGCGCTGCTTTCCGGCGGCGGCAGCGGACACGAGCCTATGCACTGCGGCTATATTGGTCAGGGCATGCTCTCTGGTGCCTGCCCGGGTGAAATTTTTACCTCACCCACGCCGGATAAAATGTTCGAATGCGCCATGCAAATTGATGGCGGCGAAGGCGTACTGCTGATCATCAAAAATTACACCGGCGATATTCTTAATTTCGAAACCGCCACCGAGCTGTTGCATGAAAGCGGCGTCAAAGTCACCACCATGGTAGTGGATGACGACGTGGCGGTGAAAGACAGTCTGTATACCGCCGGTCGTCGTGGTGTGGCGAATACCGTATTGATCGAAAAACTGGTCGGCGCTGCCGCCGAACGCGGTGACTCACTGGAAGTCTGTGCGGCGCTGGGTCGTAAACTGAATAACCAGGGCCACTCCATTGGGATAGCCATTGGCGCCTGTACCGTTCCGGCCGCCGGACAACCGTCGTTCACGTTGCAGGATAACGAAATGGAGTTTGGCGTGGGTATCCACGGGGAACCGGGCATTGACCGCCGCACCTTCACTTCCCTCGATCAGACCGTTGATGAAATGTTCGATACCCTGCTGGAAAACGGCAACTACAGCCGTACGCTCCGCCACTGGGACAACGTTCAGGGCGCGTGGCAGGAAGGCAAAGAAAGCAAACGCGCGTTGCAAAGCGGCGATCGCGTCATTGCGCTGGTCAATAATCTCGGTGCGACGCCGCTGTCAGAACTCTTCGGCGTGTATAACCGCCTCGAAAGCCGTTGCCAGGACGCCGGCATCGTCATTGAGCGCAATCTGATCGGTTCTTACTGTACCTCTCTGGATATGACCGGCTTCTCAATCACCCTGTTACAGGTGGATGACGACACGCTGAGCTTATGGGATGCACCGGTTCACACCCCTGCTCTCAACTGGGGTAAATAAGGAGATACATGATGTCCCTCAACAGAACACAAATTGTTAACTGGCTCTATCGCTGCGGTGAGATCTTCACCACCGAAAGTGATTTTCTCACCGGTCTTGATCGGGAAATTGGTGATGCCGACCACGGTCTGAACATGCACCGCGGCTTTAGCAAAGTCGTCGAAAAGCTGCCGTCCATCGCCGATAAAGACATTGGTTTTATTTTGAAAAACACCGGCATGGTGCTGCTCTCAAGCGTCGGGGGGGCCAGCGGTCCACTGTTTGGTACCTTTTTTATCCGCGCCGCCCAGGTGACCCAGGCTCATCAAAGCCTGACGCTTGAGGAGTTGTATCAAATGATTCGTGATGGCGCAGAAGGTGTGATTAGCCGCGGTAAAGCTGAACCTGGCGACAAAACCATGTGCGATGTCTGGCTGCCGGTAGTGGAATCTTTACGCCAATCCTGCGAGCAAAAGCTGAGCGTACAGGCGGCGCTGGAAGCGGCAAGCCAACAAGCGGAAGCAGCAGCGCAAAGCACCATCACCATGCAGGCCCGCAAAGGCCGCGCCAGCTATCTCGGTGAGCGCAGCATTGGGCATCAGGATCCCGGCGCAACGTCCGTAATGTTTATGATGCAAATGCTGGCTCAGGCGTCCAGAGAGTAAGGATAAAGCGATGGTAAACCTGGTTATTGTTTCTCACAGCGCCCAGTTGGGCGAAGGCGTCGGCGCGCTAGCCCGGCAGATGTTAATGGGTGATGGATGCAAAATCGCTATTGCCGCAGGCATTGACGATCCTGAGAATCCGATTGGTACCGATCCTATCAAGGTGATGGAAGCCATTGAGTCCGTGGCCGATACGGATCACGTGCTGGTGATGATGGATATCGGTAGTGCGCTACTGAGTGCGGAAACCGCGCTGGAACTGCTCGATCCGGCCATTGCCGCCAAAGTACGTTTGTGCGCCGCGCCGCTGGTCGAAGGCACGCTCGCCGCAACGGTTAGCGCTGCCGCAGGTGCTGACATCGAGCGGGTCATCTGTGATGCCATGAATGCCCTCGACGCCAAATGTGAGCAACTGGGTTTACCTTCGCCATCTGCAGCAAAGCCGACATCTGCCGAATTCGCGCCCGATGCAGATGCTCATTCAGTGGCCATTGTGGTGAAAAACCCAAACGGCATTCATGTGCGTCCGGCTTCACGGCTGGTTTCCGCGCTGTCTGGCTTTAACGCCGATATGTGGCTGGAGAAAAATGGCAAGTGCGTCGTCCCTGATAGCCTGAATCAGATTGCCCTGCTGCAGGTACGCTGTAACGACACGCTGCGCCTGATTGCCAAGGGCGAACAGGCAGAGGATGCACTGGCCGCATTCAAACAGCTGGCGGCTGAGAATTTTGGTGAATCGCTCGAGCCCGCGCATGCTGATACCGTGGTGACGAAGGTTCCCTCACAGGTCACGGGGACGGCATTCTGTTACACACCGTTCTCACCACAGGTAAGCCAGCAGCCTGTAGCCTCACTCCAGATTGAGCAGCAACGGTTACGGGTCGCTATCCAAAGCACGCTGAACGACTTAAGCGAGCTAACCGCGCTTGCAGAAGAGAGATATTCCGCAGATATCGCCGCTATTTTCTCCGGTCACCACACGCTGTTGGACGATCCGGATCTGTTCGATATGGCTTGTGATCTAATGCGTGAAACGCAGTGCAGCGCGGCCTGGGCCTGGCATCAGGTGCTGAGCGATCTCAGCCAGCAGTATTTACAGCTCGACGATCCTTACCTGCAGGCGCGATACATCGATATTGAAGATTTGTTGTCTCGTTCACTGCAGTATTTAACGGGAGAGACTGCACAAATTCCCGCGTTCATCCGCCCCACTATTTTGGTCGCGGAGGTCATCTATCCATCTACGGTGCTGCAACTCGATCCGAAGACCATCAAAGGCATCTGCCTGCGGGACGGGAGCGAAGCGTCCCACCCGGCGATTATCGCCCGTGCAATGGGGTTATGTTGGTTATGTCAGCAAGGCGAGGCCATCGAGAGTATCACGATGGGTGATACCCTGACCCTTGACAGCGTGGCCCAGCGGATAACCCGCGCGGACTGATGTCGGTTGCACGCCCTTTGCCGACAAAGGGTGTGCATCTTTTCGATTCGCGTCGGGAAATGTCTGTTTATTCGCAAAATGGGGCGTCGATCACGCGCAACGGTCGATCCTGAACTAAGGTTTTCTCATGGTAAATGCCGCTGCTTCGGCACACCCTAAGGAGATTAACCGATGATAACGCCTGCAACTCGCCATCCAGGCCTGCTCTCTGTTGCAATAAAACTGACGCTCGCAAGCACCTTTTTTGCCCTTTCCTCTTTTGCCGTCAACGCCGAGGACGCGCCAACCGCAACGCCTCAGCCGCCTGATATTTTGCTTGGCCCACTGTTTAACGATGTACAAACGGCCAAACTGTTTCCTGACCAGAAAACCTTTGCTGACGCCGTCCCTAACAGCGATCCATTAATGATCCTTGCCGATTACCGGATGCAGAAAAATCAGTCCGGATTCGACTTACGTCATTTTGTGGAAGTGAATTTCACCTTGCCGAAAGCTGGCGAGAAATACGTCCCTCCAGCCGGGCAATCGCTGCGCGAGCATATTGACGGACTGTGGCCGGTACTCACTCGTTCGACAACCGACGCTGAAAAATGGGACTCTCTGCTGCCGCTCCCGGAACCGTATGTCGTGCCTGGCGGGCGTTTTCGCGAAATATATTATTGGGACAGCTATTTCACCATGCTGGGGCTTGCCGAGAGCAATCACTGGGATAAGGTCTCCGACATGGTGGCAAACTTCGCTTACGAGATTGATTCCTGGGGGCACATTCCTAACGGCAACCGCACCTACTATCTGAGCCGTTCTCAACCGCCATTCTTTGCCTTTATGGTGGAACTGCTGGCGCAGCATGACGGGGATGACGCGCTGAAAAAATACCTCCCGCAGATGCTCAAAGAATACACCTACTGGATGGAAGGCGTCGAAACGCTCCAGCCCGGTCAGCAGAATAAGCGCGTGGTTAAACTGGATGACGGCACCATTTTGAATCGCTACTGGGATGACCGCGATACGCCGCGGCCAGAGTCTTGGGTGGAGGATATCGCCACAGCGAAAAGCAATCCGAACCGACCGGCCACAGAAATCTACCGCGACCTGCGTTCTGCCGCCGCGTCGGGTTGGGACTTTAGTTCCCGCTGGATGGATAACCCCAATCAACTAGGCACCCTACGCACCACCAGCATTGTTCCAGTCGATCTCAATGCGTTGATGTACAAAATGGAAAAGATGATCGCCCTCGCCAGCAAGGCCGCCGGGGATAATGCCAAAGCTGCACAATATGAAGGCTTCGCTAATGCCCGACAAAAAGGGATCGAAAAGCACCTGTGGAACGACAAAGAAGGCTGGTATGCCGATTACGATCTGAAGAGCCACAAAGTACGTAACCAACTCACGGCCGCCGCCTTGTTCCCGTTGTATGTCAATGCAGCAGCAAAAGATCGCGCCAGTAAAGTGGCCGCGGCAACCCAGGCGCATTTGCTGCAACCCGGCGGCCTGGCCACCACGTCAGTGAAAAGCGGCCAGCAGTGGGATGCTCCCAACGGCTGGGCCCCGCTCCAGTGGGTCGCCGCATCGGGATTACAGAATTACGGTCAGGATAACGTCGCCATGGACGTGACCTGGCGATTCCTCACCAACGTGCAGCACACCTACGATCGTGAGAAAAAGCTGGTTGAAAAGTATGACGTGAGTAGCACAGGCACTGGCGGAGGCGGCGGCGAATATCCGTTGCAGGATGGTTTTGGCTGGACCAACGGCGTAACGCTAAAAATGCTCGACCTGATCTGCGCCAAAGAAAAGCCCTGTGACAGCGTGCCCGCATCGCGCCCGGCCCCGGCAAGTACCACGCCAGTCGAGCCTAAAAAACAGGCTCAGCCGACGTCTTAATGCCGTTACCTGAAGCGTTTTACTCCCCGAATCCGCGCTGCGTCGCGGATTTTTTCAGGCTTATATTTCGCCATTCCTGTTGTCTCTACGCCATCTAGCCCTTATGGGGTATTCCGGGTTTTCATCCGTGAGAAATTGATTCTGAACATGTTTTTATTCGCTGTATATGTAAATATATAGCGATTTTATCACCTTCAGGATAACAATTATGCCACTGACAAGACGGATGTTTGCCCAGCTTGTGGCATCTGCACTGCTGCTACGCCATCTTCCCGCCTTGGCTCAAACGCCGCTAACCGTTGCCGTTGGAGGCCACCCAGCGCCAGAGGCGACCCAACGCGTGGTCAGCGCAGGCGCACCCGCCGACATGCTGCTGCTGGCCGTCGCGCCGGAAAAACTGGTTGGTTTTTCATCCTTTGATTTTTCTCGTCAGACCGCCATCCCGTTTCACGAAGACATTCGGGCTTTACCGAAACTGGGCAAGCTGGCGGGGCGCGCCAGCACACTCTCGCTTGAAGCGCTACTGGCGCTTAAACCCGACCTGGTGATTGACTGCGGCAATGCCGATGAAACCTGGCTTTCTCAGGCCAGACAAGTGAATGCGCAAACGCAAATTCCCTGGCTGCTGATTAATGGCGAACTGCGGCTCAGCCCGCAACAGCTACTCGCGGCAGGTGAAGCGCTGGGAGTCGCAACACGGGCCAGGACTCAGGCCAAACTGGCCCAGCGTTTTATTGATGAAGCCCTCGCGTTTTCACACTCTCCCGCAGCAAAGCTGCGTTTTTATGCCGCGCGCGGCGCCCGCGGACTTGAAACAGGATTACAAGGTTCATTGCATACCGAAGCGGCAGAACTACTGGGATTACACAATGTGGCGCAAATTCCTGGGCTGCACGGGCTGGCGCAGGTTTCAATGGAAAACCTGTTGAGCTGGCAGCCCGATATTATTCTGGTACAGGATGCGATTACGGCACAGTACCTGCGAGAAGATCCCGTCTGGCAAGGAGTCAAAGCGGTTGCCGATCGGCGCATTCTGTTTCTCAGCGGCCTGCCGTTTGGCTGGCTGGACGCGCCTCCCGGCATCAATCGTTTGCTGGGGTTACGCCGTCTGCATGCCTGGCTTGATCCACAGGTTGAAGCGGGCTTTAAAACCGATATGCAGCGCTACAGTGAACTGTTCTGGCACACCACGTTAAGCGACGCACAGTATCAACAACTGGTGAGCGTCTGATGAAAACATCTACCCTCGGTTTTCTGATGATTACGACGGTGGTGCTTTGCGCGAGCATCGCCGCGGTGTCGGGTGCTTATCGCCTCGATGCACAACAGGTCGTGGATCTTATTGCGGGCAGGGATGGCGTCCCGATGCAGGACAAAATCGTCTTCTGGCAAATCCGACTGCCGCGCATTCTGGCTGCATTGTTACTCGGCGCAGCGCTGGCTGGCGCAGGAACCACTTATCAGGGAATGTTCCGTAACCCACTGGTTTCGCCGGATATCCTCGGCGTGGCGGCCGGTGCCGGTTTGGGCGCCTGTACGGCAATCCTGCTGGGGCTACCAATCCTGTTTATTCAGCTGTATGCGTTCACTGGCGGTTTGTTAGTGGTCGCCGGTGTCTGGCTGATTACCCGGCGAGTCAAGCGTCACGATCCGGTGTTAACACTGGTGCTGGTCGGGATTGCGCTGGGTACGGTCTGCGGTGCGGGAATTTCGCTCATCAAAACGCTGGCCGACCCGTATACCCAACTTCCGTCGATCACCTTCTGGCTGCTCGGCGGTTTATCGACAATTACTCTGCACGATCTGTGGTTCTCAGCACCGCTGATCCTTGCTGGACTGGTCCCGTTATTGCTGTTGCGCTGGCGCATGAACCTGCTCACCCTGTCGGATGATGAAGCCCGATCGCTTGGGATCAACGTCTCCCGACTGCGGCTGGGACTGATCGTCTGCGCAACGTTAGTCACCGCCTGTACCGTCGCCATTGCCGGCATTATCGGCTGGATTGGACTGGTGGTGCCGCACATCGGCAGACTCCTCAGCGGGAATAACCACCAGCAGTTACTGCCGGTGTCCATGGGGATCGGCGCCATTTTACTCCTGCTCACCGACACCCTCGCCCGCACGCTGAGCCGCACGGAAATCCCGCTGGGGATCCTGACTGCATTTATTGGCGCACCGTTCTTTTTGCTGCTTTTGCTGCGGGGAAACCGCCCATGACGCTATTACTCGTGCGCCACGCGTCGCTGGGATACCACAGTAAACAACCCGTGTTACGCGATATCTCCTTTCAGGTTTCGCCCGGTTCTGTCTGTTGTCTGATTGGTGCTAACGGCAGCGGTAAAACCACCCTGATGCGCACCATTCTCGGCGTTCTTCCGCCACTTCACGGTGACATTCTGCTTGATGGCGTCGCGGTGAATCATCTCAGCGATCGGGAACGCGCCGCAGCCATCGCCTGGGTTCCTCAGGCGCACGACGGCGCGTTTGCCTTCACCGCGCTGGACATGGTGATGATGGGACTGGCCCCGCAACTGGCGGCATTTGCGGTTCCCGGCGCTAAAGAGCGTGAAATTGCGCATCAGCAACTGGCGATGCTGGAGATTTCTCACCTGGCACTTCGACGCTGGAACACCCTGAGCGGCGGCGAACGGCAACTGGTGTTGATCGCTCGCGCGCTGGCGCAACGTCCGCGTCTTTTATTGCTGGATGAACCCGCATCCAGCCTTGATTTTGGGCATCAAATCCGTCTGCTCGACACGCTGGTGACGCTGAAAAATTCCGGTATGGCCCTGCTGATGTCGACCCATCACCCGTTGCACGCCCGGGCAATCGCCGACAGCGTGGTACGGGTTGAACCAAACGGCGAGGTGTCGCAGGGTCTGCCTGAACATCAGCTCGCCGCCGACCGCCTGGCCGCGCTGTATCGCGTTACACCGTCACAAATTACCCACCATCTTTATGGTTCACTCAATTAAGGAATATTCATGCTCATTGACGACATTGATTTTGCCGATCTTTACCGTAAGCAATTACAGCTGGCGAACAGAACCGAGAAAAAGCCGGAGCACTGGGACAAACGTGCGGAAAAAATGGCGGAGAATTGCGCCTCATTAACCGACAGCTATCTGTTGCAACTGCTGGGGAAAATCGACCTGCAAGGTGCAGAGTCGCTGTTTGATATGGGTTGCGGCCCCGGTACAGTCTCGCTGGCGCTGGCTAAAAAAATGCCAATAATTTACGGCGTAGATTACAGCCAGGGAATGCTGAGCGTAGCTGCCCGCCGCGCCGCACAAATGAACGCCCGTCACGTACAATGGGTGCAACGAGCCTGGGAAGAGCACTGGGATGATTTACCCCAGTGCGATATCGCCGTCGCCTCGCGCTCCACGCTGGTTGCCGATATGCGCCAGGCAATGAGCAAGCTGAATAATCAGGCCCGGCTGCGGGTTTATACCACCCACCTTGTCAGTTCATCTTTCGTTTCTCCCACCATTCAGCGCGCACTTGGCCGCGAAGTGATTGAACTGCCCAACTATATCTATGCGCTTAATGTTCTGTATCAGATGGGGATCCACGCGCATGTTGATTTTATCCGCGGTCCCAACTGTCAGCAGGACAACAGCACCTGGACGCGTTTTCTGGAAAACGTGCGCTGGAGTATGGGTGAACTGAGCGCCGACGAGGTCGAACGTCTGGAAAACTGGTATCAACAGCAGGATCCACGCGCTATTGCCCCCGCCAGCCGTGACTGGGCGCTTATCTGGTGGGACAGCATCCCGCGGGAGGCGCTGCGATGATCTACTTTTCGCAGGCGCAAACTGACGCGCTGCTGCTGGAAGATATTCAGGGCGGCGATCTGACCACCCGCGCGCTGGGTATCAGCGCCCAACCAGGCGTCATCGAGTTTAACCATCGCCAGGGCGGATGCGTTAGCGGTACCGCTGTTGCCAGACAAATGCTGACGTCATTGGGATTAACCGTCACCGATATTTTGTCTGATGGCGAACGGGCGAACGCCGGACAGCGACTGATTCGCGCACACGGACCGGCGGCGGCGCTGCACCAGGGCTGGAAAGCGGTACAAAATGTACTGGAGTGGAGCTGCGGCGTGTCGGGCTATCTCGTCGAGATGCTGAGCATGCTGCATCAACGCTATCCCGATGGGCAGATTGCCTGCACCCGCAAAGCCATTCCCGGTACGCGTTTACTGGCGACTCAGGCAATACTTGCCGCCGGGGGCATTATCCATCGGGGAGGATGCGCCGAAACGGTACTGCTGTTTGCTAATCACCGCCGTTTTCTTACCAACCCAAACGACTGGACAGGCGCGATTGCGCGCTTACGCAGCCATGCGCCAGAAAAAAAGATCGTGGTCGAAGCGGATACGCCAGATGAGGCATTGGCCGCCCTACGCGCCGCCCCTGATGTCCTACAACTCGACAAATTTACCCCCGAGCAGGCGGCAGAAATTGCCCGTCAGGCCCCTGCTCTGGCCCCCCATTGCACGCTGGCACTGACCGGCGGCATTACCCTCGCCTCGCTGGCGGGTTATCTCGACTGCGGTATCAGACTCTTTATCACTTCCGCGCCTTACTACGCTCCACCTGCGGATATCAAAGTGAGCCTGAGCCCGGACGCACGTGGCCTATAACATCAAAAAATGGACTAAAAATAATGAATTTCAACAAAAGTTGTCTTTACACAGCCCTGTCGTTTGCTTTCGCGCACAGTGCTTTTGCTGGGCAGGAAAGCGAAAACATGACCGTCTGGTCTAGTCCGGTCTCCGCGGCAACCACCACGGTTCTCGGCCAGGAAACGATACAACAGCTGGATAAACAGAACGTGGCGCAGGCGCTGAGCGTCGTCCCCGGCGTCGTGCTGCAAAAGTCAGGCAACCGCAACGAGCAACAGGTAAAAGTGCGCGGATTTGACAGCCGTCAGGTTCCCGTCTTTTTTGACGGCGTGCCGGTGTACATCCCCTATGACGGCAACCTCGATTTAGGCCGTTTTCTGACATCCGATATCGCTTCGGTTGAAGTCTCCAAAGGCTACTCGTCTCTGTTGCAGGGGCCAAACCAGATGGGCGGTGCCATCAATATCACTACAAAAAAACCGACCAAACCGCTTGAAGGCAGCATTGGCTATCGCCAGGGCTGGAGTCGCAGCAAAGACAACGCCCACGATATGCACGCTTCATTTGGCGCCAGTAACGATCTCGGCTATATCCAGCTCAGCGGCAGTCAGTTGAAGCAGGATTTTCTTGGATTACCGCATGGCGTGGACAACCCGGTTGCGGGCAGTCACGGCAAGATGATCAACTCTTCCGCTGATGACAAGCGTGGCATCGTGAAGCTGGGCTTTACCCCTCGTGGAGATGATGAATATGTGCTGACCTATATAAATCAGGACGGTGAAAAAGATAATCCACCGTACGCCGGAACCAGCAGCCAGAAATCACGCTACTGGCAATGGCCACAATACGATAAAGAGAGCTATTACTATCAGGGAACCACGCATCTGGGCGACCGTTTTACTCTGAAAAGCCGTCTGTATCGCGACACCTTTGAAAATACGTTGATGATGTACAACTCGCTGGCCGATCTGAAAAATAAGAAAGGCAGCTACAGCCATTATTCGGACTATAGCGATGGGGCTGGCCTGCAGCTCGCTGCGGATATGCGAGAAAACGATCTGCTCTCTTTCGCCGTGAACTGGAAGGACGATGTTCACCGCGAGAAAGGCGCACCGAATGCGGCTTACGACCGCTACGAAGACCGCACCTGGTCCGTGGCCAGTGAATACCAGTGGGCTGCGGCGGATAATGTCGATGTGGTGGCGGGAATAAGCTATGACTGGCGAGACAGTCTGGAAGGTATGAAGCACGAGAAAAACGGCAGCGTCACGCACTACGATGACAACAATCAGTCGGCCTTTAACTGGCAGGTGATGACCAAATACCACTTTGAAAATTCAGACACATTAGCGCTGTCTTACTCTGACAGAACGCGTTTCCCAACGTTAAAAGAACGCTACACGACCTCGAAACCGGCCTATAACCAGGTAGCCCTGGTCAATCCACAGCTTAAACCGGAGCGCGCCCGCAGCGTGGACCTGACATGGAATGGTTCACTTAGCCAGAACTGGGGATTCGAAGCCAGCGTGTATTACAACCGCATCAGCGACGCGATTCTTTCGCACAATATTGATGCCGATACCATCCAGAATCAGAACAGTGGTCGGGTGGATTACACCGGCCTGGATGCAGGCGTTAAAGGTAAAGTTTTTAATATGCTGGACGTCGGGCTGAGCTACGGCCTTATTCATGCGGACGCCAAACGCAGCGATATCGGTAAGATTACCGATCTGCCGACGCAAACCCTGACCGCCTGGATGACGCTGAAACCGTGGGAGCCACTCAGCATTACGCTGTCCGAAGAGGCCCGTTCGTCAAGCTATAGCAATACCGACGGCTCGCAGAAAGCCGCTGGTTTCGCCATTACCCATTTGCGCGCTGATTACGCCATTGGCCACGGGTTTAGCGTTAACGCTTCGGTCAATAACCTGTTCGATACGCAGTACGTTTACAGTGAAGGATTTATTGAAGAGGGGCGTAATTACTGGGCGGGTATTGAGTATCAGTTCTGACTTAACAATGCAGAAAAACGGCCCCGTCAGGGGCCGTTCGATTAATCTCGTCGTACAAGCCGAAAGACACCCAACACAACAATCGCGCCGACCACGGCCACCAGGAAGCTGTGGAGATTAAACCCGCTGATATCGCCGCCGATACCGAACATCGTAGCCAGCCATCCACCGACCACAGCACCGATAATACCGAGAATGCAGGTCAGGATAAATCCACCGCCATCGCGCCCCGGCATAATCAGTTTGGCGATAACCCCCGCAATCAGACCAAAAATAATCCAGGTAATAATTCCCATTTCCAGGCCCTCTTTCCAGTGAACGCACGCGCAAGACATTCTTGCGCCAGCACGTTAAGTATAGGCAAGCCATCGCTACGTGCTTTTTCCCTCAGACTTAATTCATTGGGTTTGGTAAAAAATTTCATCCATTTGTATTAAGTTCCGTTGATTGATGCCGATAATCCAACGATAAACCAGGCATCCAGGAGTCATTAGGTGTGAGTAACTACAATGAGCAGTTCCTGAAGCAAAATCCGTTAGCGGTGTTAGGCGTACTCCGGGACTTAAATTCGCAGCAGGTTCCGCTGCGTATCTCCTGGTCAGGTGGCCAGTTCATCAGCAAAATACTGGCGGTCAGCCCGGACGAACTGATCATGGATTTTGGTAGTCAGGAATATGAAAACCAGGCCGTGCAGCGAGCCAATCAAATTACGATTATCGCCGAAACGCAGGGAGCCAAAGTGGAGTTCACCCTGCCACAGCTGAAAAAAGGCGAATACCAGCGGCTACCCGCATTTATCTCATCATTGCCGCCATCTCTGTGGTTCGTCCAGCGTCGGGAATATTTCCGTATCGGTGCTCCACTGCATCCCCCCTATCGCTGCACGGTAAAAATGCCGGATAACAGCACGCTGTGTTTTCGCTTATTCGATTTGTCTCTTGGCGGTATGGGCGGGCTGTTAGAAACAGCAAAACCAGAGGGACTGGTAGAAGGCATGCGCTTTTCACAGGTTGAACTGAACATGGAGCAATGGGGAGTGTATCAGGTGGACGCCCAGCTAATTTCCATTAGCGAACGCAAAGTTATCGACGGGAAAAACGAAACAATTACCACTCCCCGCCTGAGCTTTCGTTTTCTCAACGTCAGCCCGGCGGTGGAGCGTAACCTACAGCGGATTATTTTTTCCCTCGAGCGCGAGGCCCGGGAAAAGTCGAATAAGGTGCGCGATTAGCATCACCTGAATTACATCACATCCAGCGCTTGTTGAAGCTTCCAGATATAGCGCGGAGCCTGCGGCGCCGGATGATTATCCGCAACATGTTCAATAAATTCATCCGGGCTGAGATCGTTTATCTTATTAATGGCTTTTTTCCTGTCGGAGGAGAACGTTCGCAGCAGCGCGCCCGCACCGTTGGCGTACGATACCACCAGCGCATATTGCATCACCTGCGGATCTTCGATCCCGGCCAGCGGCCCGGTCTCAAGAATGCTCAGGTATGCGGCCCCCATCGAGATATTGCGCTCAGGATTTTTCAGCTCGCTGGTTGACGGCTCGCCACTCCACCCCATGCGACGATAAACATCACGCCCTGACGTAGAGGCTTTTAACTGCATCAGGCCAATCGCATTAGACTTACTGACCGCATTCGGATTTCCACCTGATTCAATGGCGATGATCGCGGTAATCAATTGTGGACTGACACCCCAGGCCGCACCGGCTTTTTCGCTGATCGGCATCCATTGCATTGCGCGTTTAACCGGAACTTCAGCATTCCACGGCGGATTTTTGTAATCCTGTTTTGAACTACAGCCCGCAAGTAATACAACCAAAAAAGCAAACCATCTCAATTTCACGTCATCTGTCCTTATAGCCGGAACCTGTCGCTGAGGTGACAACGACATACCTACGCGGCATGATATACATTTGGTTTTAGTTGTAGCAAGGAAATGCCATGTCCCGGTTTCACTTAATTGCCCCGTCGGGCTACTGTATCAACCAGCAGGCTGCCTTACGCGGGCTGGCGCGTCTTACTGAGGCCGGTCATCAGGTCGACAATTCAGCGGTCATTGCGCGCCGCTGCCAGCGTTTTGCGGGTACAGAAGCAGAACGGCTTGCTGATGTGAACGCGCTCGTAAATCTGAACACGCCCGATACCATTGTGATGGCAGTACGCGGCGGCTATGGCGCGAGCCGTTTACTGGCAGATATTGACTGGCAGGCGCTGGCGAACCGTCAGCAACACAACCCACTGCTGCTGTGCGGACACAGCGATTTTACCGCAATCCAGTGTGGTCTGCTGGCGCAGGGGAATGTGATTAGCTTCAGCGGCCCGATGCTGGCGGCTAACTTTGGCGCCGAGGAGATGAACGCATTTACCGAGCACCATTTCTGGCAGGCTGTTCGCAATGCCCAATTTACCCTCGAGTGGCAAGGTAACGGTCCGGCATGTGCGACCGAAGGTACGCTATGGGGCGGAAATCTGGCGATGCTCATTTCTCTGATGGGCACGCCGTGGATGCCCGCTATCGAAAACGGCATTTTGGTGCTGGAAGACATTAACGAGCATCCTTTTCGCATTGAACGCATGCTGCTGCAACTGTATCACGCAGGAATACTGGCCCGACAAAACGCCATTATCCTCGGCAGTTTTAGCGGCAGCGCACCTAATGATTACGACGCGGGTTACAGTCTTGACTCAGTTTGTGATTTTCTACGCGCCAGGTTATCGGTTCCGGTGATCGACGGCCTCGATTTTGGTCATGAACAACGCACCGTCACCTTGCCGTTGGGAGCCAGAGCGGTACTGAAAAATGATAAAAACGGCGCTCAGCTCACCTTAAGTGGGCATCCGGTACTTAAATCGTAAAAAAAGCGGTTAACAGGGCTAAGTAAAACGCTGTTTCTGTCGTTATTATGTTAGGGTTTATAAATACGAAACAGCGTAATTCAGGAGTAACCGAACGTTGGATGCCGCAGCAATAATTAGCCTTTTTATTTTGGGTTCCGTACTCGTCACCTGCAGTATCTTACTCAGTTCATTCTCATCACGTCTTGGTATCCCTATTCTGGTGATATTTCTCGCTATCGGTATGTTAGCGGGAGTCGACGGCGTGGGCGGTATTCCTTTCGATAACTACCCTTTCGCCTATATGGTGAGTAACCTGGCGCTGGCGGTTATCCTGCTCGACGGCGGGATGCGCACCCAGGCCAGCTCATTTCGTGTCGCGTTAGGCCCGGCGCTGTCGCTGGCGACCGTCGGGGTGCTGATAACCTCCGGACTCACCGGCATGATGGCCGCGTGGCTGTTTCATCTGGATCTTATCGAAGGACTCCTGATTGGCGCGATTGTCGGTTCAACCGATGCCGCGGCGGTTTTTTCCCTGCTCGGCGGCAAGGGGCTTAACGAGCGTGTTGGCTCTACGCTGGAAATTGAATCCGGGAGTAATGACCCGATGGCGGTGTTTTTGACCATCACGCTTATCGCCATGATTCAAAATCACGAGACCGGTTTAAGCTGGATGTTTGCAGTGCATATTATCCAGCAGTTCGGCTTAGGGATCATACTGGGTCTCGGTGGGGGCTACCTGCTTCAGCAAATGATTAACCGCATTTCACTGCCTGCCGGGCTTTATCCGCTATTGGCCTTAAGCGGTGGGATCCTGATTTTTGCCCTGACCACTGCACTGGAAGGCAGCGGTATTCTGGCGGTCTATCTATGTGGTTTCCTGCTGGGTAATCGCCCCATCCGCAACCGATTTGGCATTCTGCAAAACTTCGACGGTCTGGCATGGCTGGCGCAAATCGCCATGTTCCTGGTGCTGGGACTGCTGGTTACGCCGTCCGACCTGCTGCCTATCGCGATACCTGCGCTGATTTTGTCTGCATGGATGATATTCATTGCCCGTCCGCTGTCGGTCTTCGCCGGACTGCTGCCGTTTCGTGGCTTCAATCTGCGCGAGCGCATTTTCATCAGTTGGGTGGGCCTGCGCGGTGCAGTCCCCATCATCCTCGCCGTGTTCCCAATGATGGCGGGTCTGGAGAATGCGCGCCTGTTCTTTAACGTCGCGTTCTTCGTGGTTCTGATCTCGCTGCTGTTTCAGGGAACGTCGCTTTCCTGGGCCGCCAAAAAAGCCAAAGTGGTGGTTCCTCCCGTCGGCTGGCCCGTTTCGCGCATTGGTCTGGATATTCATCCGGAAAACCCCTGGGAGCAGTTCGTTTATCAGCTCAGCGCGGATAAGTGGTGTGTAGGAGCCGCACTGCGTGACCTGCATATGCCGGAAGAGACGCGAATTGCCGCCCTGTTTCGTGACAACGTGCTGTTTCACCCATCCGGCAGTACGCGGCTGCGTGAAGGCGATGTTCTGTGCGTCATTGGTCGTGAGCGCGATCTCCCTGCTCTCGGCAAGCTGTTTAGCCAGTCGCCGCCGGTATCGTTAGACCAGCGCTTCTTCGGTGATTTTATTCTCGAGGCCAGCGCAAAATATGCCGATGTGGCACTGATTTATGGCCTGGAAGATGGCACAGAGTATCGTGATAAACAGCAAACGCTGGGTGAAATTGTCCAGCATCTGCTTGGCGCCGCGCCGGTCGTCGGTGACCAGGTTGAATTTGCTGGCATGATCTGGACGGTTGCTGAGAAAGAAGATAATGCGGTGCTGAAGGTCGGTGTTCGCGTTGCTGAAGATGAGGATGAGGCGCGTTGATGCTTTTTGCCGGGCGGCGGCAGCGCTTTGCCCGGTTTGCGCTCTGCGTCGCATAAACGGTGTAGCCGGATGAAACGCATCAGCGTCGACATCCGGCTTCATATACGTTACACCGTCACAACCGGCACGCGCAGCGCCAGAGAACACATCAACTCGTAGCCCACCGTACCCGCTGCGCTGGCCACATCGTCAATTTTAATCTCTTTGCCCCACAGCTCTACCGGCGTCCCGATCCCCGCCTGCGGACACGGTGTCAGATCTACCGCCAGCATATCCATTGAGACCGTCCCCACCGTTGTAGTGCGTACGCCGTCCACCAGCACCGGCGTTCCGCTTGGCGCATGGCGCGGATAACCGTCTGCATACCCGGTCGCCACAATGCCAATACGCTGCTCGCCACTGGCGGTATAGCGTCCCCCGTAGCCCACCCGGTCTCCTGCTTTCAGCGTCTGTATGCCGATTATCTCACTGCTCAGGGTCATGACCGGTTTCAGGCCAGTATTGGCGATGTCCCGCCACTGTCCCGAAGGTGACGCGCCATACAAAATAATGCCCGGGCGCACCCAGTCATAATGTGCTTCAGGGTGCCACAGCGTGGCGGCCGAATTGGACAGCGACCGTCTGCACTCCAGCCCTTCTGTCGCCTGTGCAATCCGCGCCATGGCGTCCTGAATACCTTCCGGGTGCTCCGCATCTGCAAAGTGGGACATCAGCGTCATTTCACCGACGTTGGGCATTGCCCGCAGCTGTTGCCAGACCGTTGATATTCTTTCCGGTAAGAAACCCAGTCGGTTCATGCCGCTGTTCACCTTCAGGTAAACATCCAGCGGCGCGTTGAGGCGCGCATTCTGCAGCGCTTTTAATTGCCAGTTACTGTGTACACAGGTGGTCAGACGATATTTGTCATACACCATCAGGTCTTCGGCGTGGAAAAATCCCTCCAGCATGAGTATCGGGCCTTTCCACCCGCGCTCACGCAGGGTTATCGCTTCTTCAAGATTGAGCATGGCAAAACCGTCGGTTGTGCCCAGCGCATTCCAGACACGTTCAATGCCGTGTCCGTATGCATTGGCTTTCACCACCGACCAGACGCGGGCGTCCGGCGCGGCCTGGCGGGTAATGGTCAGGTTTTGTTTCAACGCCTGCAGGTCAATGCTGGCCAGTATCGGGCGAGTCATCTCACGTCCTTATCAGTTATGTGCGCCATGTAAATGCCGTGGACGAGATGGGGTAAACCCCGGGCTGTAACGCGCCACGCTCAGATCGTCGTAAGGAATGGCTGGTGTGCGGCCTGACAGAATGTCGCTCAGCAACTGACCCGAACCGCAGGCCATGGTCCAGCCCAGCGTGCCGTGGCCGGTATTAAGCAGTAGATTCTTAAAGCGCGTTCGCCCGATCACTGGCGTACCGTCCGGCGTCATCGGACGCAGCCCGGTCCAGAAGGTTGCCTGCTCCACATGCCCACCGCGTGGGAAGAGATCGCGGACGACCATCTCCAGCGTCTCACGACGGGGTTGCAGCAATTCCGTATTGAAGCCGACAATCTCCGCCATGCCGCCAACGCGAATACGTTTATCAAAGCGGGTAATGGCGATTTTGTAGGTTTCATCAAGGATCGTTGAAACCGGCGCGCCGTCATCTTGCGCCACCGGAATGGTCAATGAATAGCCTTTGAGCGGATAGACCGGAATATCAACGATCCCCTTCAGCATCGCCGTAGAGTACGAGCCGAACGCCATTACATAGGCATCGGCTTTGACTATCTCCTCGCCACACTGAACGCCATAAATCTGCTCACCATCGCTCAACAGCTTATCGACCGGAGTATTAAAGCGAAATTTCACACCCGCCTGCTCCGCCATCAGCGCCAGACGCTGGGTAAACAGCTGGCAGTCACCGGTTTCGTCATTCGGTAAACGCAGACCGCCGGTCAGCTTGTGTGCCACTTCCGCCAGCGCCGGTTCAACTTCCGCCAGACGGCTTGCTTCCAGGAGCTGATACGGCACGCCGGCGTCTTCGAGGACGGCGATGTCGCGGGTCGCGTTCTCATACTGTTGAGCGGTACGGAACAGTTGCAACGTTCCGCCCTGGCGTCCTTCGTACTCGATACCGGTAGAGGCGCGTAGCGCTTTCAGGCAATCACGGCTGTATTCCGCCAGTCGCACCATCCGGACCTTGTTTTCCATGTAATGGCTGGTGTCGCAGTTACGTAGCATCTGCCACATCCATTTCAACTGGAACTGCGTCCCGTCGAGGCGAACGGCCAGCGGCGCATGGCGCTGAAACATCCATTTAATTGCTTTAAGCGGTACACCTGGCGCCGCCCAGGGTGCTGCATAACCTGGAGAGATTTGCCCCGCGTTCGCCGCACTGGTTTCCAGTGCCGGACCGGGCTCACGATCAATGACGGTGACATCGTGTCCAGCCTGACTTAAGTACCAGGCGCTGGTCACGCCAACGACACCACTTCCCAGTATGACAACTCGCATAGCCACTCCGTTAACAGTAAAAGAACAATCATCTAATTACATCTTGATAACTCAGTTGAAAATATTATTCAACATATGGCTTTTTTATGGTGACTTATCTCACATATGGCGGTGATGGCGGGGAACTCCCTGCTTTGGTATCTCCTGCTGTGCGTTATTTTTATCCAGCATAAAATTTTGCGGCCATACCGTTTTTCGACGCCTCGCTAACAAGAAATCGCAAAGAAAAAAATTCAGCCGCAGCACGTTTTTTAACACCATGATCTATGCTTGAAATGAGGTACTCCAGACAGAGAGTGCCGCCAACAATGAGGGTGCGCGAATGGCTACGATTGATTCCATGAACAAGGACAGCACACGGTTAAGCGATGGACCCGACTGGACGTTTGATCTGCTGGATGTCTATCTGGCGGAAATAGACCGCGTGGCGAAACTCTACAGACTGGATACCTACCCGCACCAAATCGAGGTGATCACCTCCGAACAAATGATGGACGCTTACTCCAGCGTCGGGATGCCAATCAACTATCCTCACTGGTCGTTTGGTAAAAAATTTATTGAAACCGAGCGTTTGTATAAGCATGGTCAGCAGGGGCTGGCCTATGAGATTGTTATCAACTCCAATCCGTGTATCGCGTATTTGATGGAGGAGAACACCATCACCATGCAGGCGTTGGTGATGGCGCATGCCTGCTACGGACATAACTCCTTCTTTAAAAACAACTATTTGTTCCGTAGCTGGACGGATGCCAGCTCCATCGTCGATTACCTGATCTTCGCGCGAAACTATATTACCCAGTGTGAAGAGCGTTACGGCGTGGATGAAGTCGAAAAGCTCCTCGACTCCTGTCACGCGCTGATGAACTACGGCGTGGATCGTTACAAACGCCCGCAAAAAATCTCCCTACAGGAAGAGAAAGCCCGACAGAAAAGCCGTGAAGAGTATCTGCAAAGCCAGGTAAATATGTTGTGGCGTACGCTGCCGAAGAAAGAGGAAGAGAAAACCGTTGCGGAAGCCCGACGTTATCCTTCTGAACCGCAGGAGAACCTTCTGTACTTCATGGAGAAGAACGCCCCGCTGCTGGAATCCTGGCAACGCGAAGTGCTGCGCATTGTGCGCAAGGTCAGCCAGTATTTTTATCCGCAGAAACAGACCCAGGTGATGAACGAAGGGTGGGCCACTTTCTGGCATTACACCATCCTTAATCACCTTTATGACGAAGGTAAAGTCACCGAACGGTTTATGCTGGAGTTTTTACATAGCCATACCAACGTGGTATTCCAGCCGCCGTACAACAGCCCGTGGTATAGCGGGATAAATCCCTATGCTCTGGGTTTTGCCATGTTCCAGGATATTAAACGAATTTGTCAGTCGCCTACCGAAGAGGACAAATACTGGTTCCCGGATATAGCAGGTTCTGACTGGCTGGAAACCCTGCATTTCGCGATGCGCGATTTCAAAGATGAGAGCTTCATCAGCCAGTTCCTGTCACCGAAGGTTATGCGTGATTTCCGCCTGTTCACCGTGCTGGATGACGATCGTCATAATTATCTGGAGATTTCCGCGATTCACAACGAGGAAGGATATCGTGAGATCCGCAACAGGCTGTCGTCGCAATATAACCTGAGCAACCTTGAGCCGAATATTCAAATCTGGAATGTCGATCTGCGCGGCGACCGCTCGCTCACCTTGCGCTATATTCCGCATAATCGCGCTCCGCTGGATAAAGGACGCAAAGAGGTGCTCAAGCATGTGCACCGGCTCTGGGGTTTTGACGTGATGCTGGAGCAGCAGAATGAAGACGGCAGTGTGGAACTGCTGGAGCGTTGCCCGCCGAGGATGAACGGTCTGTAAATCTTATTGCCGGATGGCGACGCGAAAACGTCTTATCCGGCCTACAATGCATTTCGTAGGCCGGATAAGCTGCGATTAGCGCCCCTGAATAGCTAAATCGCCCGGCAGGTTTTTCTGCATACGATGCCAAATCTCGCCGCTGTCGTGACCATAGCGACGCACCGTTTCATATACCTGCTCATGAGCACCCTGATCACAAAGTTCTGACAGCTTACGGTAAAAGCTCAGCGCCAGCGCGCGGGCTTCCGGATTGGCGAAATAATGGCGGCCAATGCGGGTATATAATCCCTTCATTCCATTGAGGATCAAACCGTAAATCGGATTGCCAGAGGCAAATGCCAGACCGCGGAAAATGTTATAGTCCAGATCGGCGAACGCATCAGCATGGTCGGCCACCTGATTTGCCGTTGCCAGAACCTCCTGCGCTTTATCAGGATGCTGGCGAAACGCGGTACGAACAAAGATCGTCGAGATGTTGGTACGCACGGACAGCAGATTATCAATAAGCTGCGGCACGCTCTCGTGATCGAGACGCGCCAGCGTTTCAAGGATATTTAGCCCGGAGGTTTCCCAGAAGTTATTCACCTTCGTCGGCTTGCCGTGTTGAATGGTCAACCAGCCGTCCCGCGCCAGACGCTGTAATACCTCGCGTAACGTGGTACGTGTCACTCCAATCAGTTCAGAGAGTTCACGTTCAGCAGGCAAAATAGTGCCAGGTGGGAAGCGGTTATTCCAGATACTTTCAATGATGTACTCTTCCGCGAACCCAGCCGGGCTTTGCGCCTTAATGACCATAGTGATAATTCCATTACACAGCAAAACATAGTTACAGTTATCATACCAGACGGGCTACATGGCTGATAGCTGACGCAATGAAGAAAAAGTGGATCAAGGCTTCATTTTCCAGATTACGCTGAAGCACAGCCAGCCTTGTCCGTCGCGTGAATAGCTTGCCTGTACTCCCTCCTCCTGCTAAGCTTTGCGGTCAAACATAAAAACATGATTTCATTTTTAAAGGTAGGGAAATCACCATGGAGCTATCATGGGGCCGCGCTATGTGGCGCAATTTTTTAGGTCAATCACCTGACTGGTACAAACTTGCACTACTCGTATTCTTAGTCGTTAACCCGGTTATATTTTTCATCAATCCCTTTATTGCGGGCTGGCTGTTGGTGGCCGAGTTCATTTTTACGCTGGCGATGGCGTTAAAATGTTACCCGCTGCTACCAGGCGGGCTGCTAGCCATCGAGGCGGTCATCATCGGCATGACCAGCGCCACACATGTGCGTGAAGAGGTTGCCGCTAACCTTGAGGTGCTATTGCTGCTGATGTTTATGGTGGCTGGCATCTACTTTATGAAGCAGTTGCTGCTGTTTATTTTCACCCGCCTACTGCTTACGATTCGCTCCAAGATGCTGCTGTCGCTGGCATTTTGCGTTGCCGCCGCCTTCCTTTCTGCATTCCTGGATGCGCTGACCGTCGTTGCCGTGGTAATCAGCGTAGCGGTTGGTTTTTATGGTATTTACCATCGCTTCGCCTCTTCCCGCACGGAAGACAACAATATGCTCGATGATAGCCATATCGATCAGCACAATAAGGTCGTACTGGAGCAGTTCCGTGGTTTTCTGCGCAGCCTGATGATGCATGCGGGTGTCGGTACGGCGTTAGGCGGCGTAATGACTATGGTCGGCGAACCGCAAAACCTGATTATCGCCAAAGCGGCTGGCTGGCATTTTGGTGACTTTTTCCTGCGCATGTCGCCGGTCACCGTCCCGGTGCTGATTTGCGGCCTGTTAACCTGCATGCTGGTTGAGAAATTGCGCTGGTTTGGCTATGGCGAAACGCTGCCGGAGACCGTCCGCGATGTCCTGCAACAGTTTGACGATCAAAGCCGTCAGCAGCGTACTCGTCAGGAAAAAATCAAACTGATTGTTCAGGCGATTATCGGTATCTGGCTGGTGGTTGCCCTGGCCCTGCATCTGGCGGAAGTCGGATTAATCGGTCTGTCCGTCATTATCCTGGCCACGTCGTTGACCGGCGTTACTGACGAACACGCGATTGGTAAAGCGTTTACCGAGTCGCTGCCTTTCACTGCCCTGCTAACCGTGTTCTTCTCTATCGTTGCGGTGATTATCGATCAACAGCTCTTTTCACCGATTATTCAGTTTGTTTTGCAGTCCTCTGAACATGCTCAACTGACGCTGTTCTATCTCTTTAACGGCCTGCTGTCTTCTATCTCTGATAACGTGTTTGTCGGCACCATCTACATTAACGAAGCCAAAGCCGCGTTGGAACATGGGACCATCAGCCTTAACCAATTTGAGCTGTTAGCGGTGGCGATCAATACCGGGACTAACCTGCCTTCCGTTGCTACACCAAACGGCCAGGCGGCATTCCTGTTCCTGCTGACCTCTGCGCTGGCACCATTGATTCGACTCTCTTATGGCCGCATGGTGTGGATGGCTCTGCCTTATACTCTCGTCCTGACGCTGGTTGGTCTGCTTTGCGTCGAGTTCACGCTTGTTCCGGTGACTGAGTGGATGACCCAGGCGGGCTGGTTAGCTACACTTTCATAACAATTTACCGGGCAAATCACTGCCCGGTTTGACTTTTTGCATGATAATTATCCGATTACTCAAATTTTCAATTCCTGCTAGTGGCGCATAAATTGAATTGGTTTAAACTGCGCTCTCTACGCATGTTGCAGGGAAATTATTATGTTGCGATTTTTAAACCAGTGCTCCCGAGGTCGTGGTGCATGGTTATTGTTGGCGTTAACCGCCTTTGCGCTGGAGCTTGTCGCGCTGTGGTTCCAGCACGTCATGCTGCTAAAACCTTGCGTGTTGTGTATTTACGAACGTAGCGCATTATTTGGCGTGATGGGCGCGGGGCTGGTGGGGGCTATCGCACCAAAAACGCCGCTGCGCTATGTGGCGATGATTATCTGGATTTACAGTGCCTGGCGCGGACTTCAGTTAGCGTATGAGCACACCATGATTCAGTTGCACCCATCACCGTTTATGACCTGTGATTTTGCCGCACGCTTCCCGAGCTGGCTGCCGCTGGACAAATGGCTGCCGCAGGTGTTTTTAGCATCCGGTGACTGTGCTGAACGCCAGTGGTCTTTTTTAACCCTGGAAATGCCACAGTGGCTGTTGGGGATCTTCGCCGCTTACCTGGTGGTCGCCGTGCTGGTGGTGATAGCACAGCCGTTTAAACCGAAAAAACGTGACCTCTTCGGTCGCTAACAGAGACGCTCCTTCGGGAGCGTTTTTTTTGCCTTAAATTCATTGCCTGCTGGCATCTATAAGATGTATATTAAATACATCTTATAGATGCCACACCAAGGAGATGTCTGATGTCCCATTTACGCATCCCGGCAAACTGGAAAGTAAAACGCTCTACTCCCTTCTTTACCAAAGACAACGTCCCGGCAGCACTTCTTTCTCACCATAACACCGCAGCAGGCGTGTTTGGACAGCTCTGCGTAATGGAAGGTACGGTAACGTATTATGGCTTTGCCAATGAAGACGCAAAAGAACCTGAAGTGAAAGTGGTGATTAATGCCGGTCAGTTCGCAACCAGCCCACCGCAGTACTGGCATCGCGTTGAATTAAGCGACGATGCGCAATTCAACATTAACTTCTGGGTGGAAGATGACAACCACTCCGATGAGATGTATCAGGCGAAAAAGTCTTAACCCTTAACGCCTGCTAATCGATGGGCGGCTCAGTCCGCCCATGAAGGTTTGTTCAGAATAGGCGGCACTATTAAATTATTGTGCGTCGAAGTGAACCGAAAGCAGTCATAAAGCAGAGTATTAGCGCAAGAAGAATCACCACCTTAGAGGTTTTGAGTTGTTTTGCGCTAATTTTTTGCCCCATCCATGCCCCATCACTCTTTACATTTTTGAAAAAAATGGCAAAGCCTAGCAAAGTTATGAGTGTCTCATATCTGAGTGAAGTCTCTATGCAGTAAGCTCAGGCCATTCAACGTCCGAATCTTTTGTTGTATCAACGCGCATGAACAAATTCCATGTACTTTTTCCATTCCGATAACCATTTGCATCATCAACTTGCGACCGCGGCTATGGATGAAGGTCAAATGTTGGTGCATAATACTCAGCATTTCATAATGTTACTATATAGGTTGGATCGGTATAATTTATGCCTTTAAAGTTAGATGGTAAAGTAAACTATAAATATATATACACATTAACATCATTTGCATTTATGATATTTTGCACGATGATGTTCTATCCTGGATGGATGAGTGTTGACTCTACTATTCAATATAATGAATCCCTTACTGGTCATTATAATTCATGGCAACCAGTGATAATGGCATGGTGGTGGGGTAAGTTAAATTTAATCGACTCAGGACCGGGTATTTTCCTTATTCAAAATCAGATCTGTTATTGGCTTGGTCTTTACCTGTTATCTATGACTCTGCACAGAAGAATCGGGTATTTATCTGTTGCGGTGTTGATTGTCGGCGCTGCCCCGCAAGTTCTTCTTGTTACCGCTCAGATATGGAAGGATGTCGTTTTTTCATCACTGATGATTTTAGCAATTGGACTAACATTTAATTCAATTGAGAATAAATTATTCTCAATCACAAGGCTGATTGTTTTAGTTGTTATAATGTCACTTGCATGCGGAAGTAAAACTAATGGGATACCAGTAGCATTGGTAATCATGGCGTGGTGGTTTTATTACGACGATAATTGTAAAAATGTCGTAAGAAAGCTTTCACTTTACATTGGGTCAAACGCCATCATTATATTGCTTCCTGTTATTATTGTTAGCACTCTTAATGTTACAAAGACATCACCATTGCAATATATCCAAAGCTACGATTTACTAGGGATGGGCATAGCAGAAGGTGAAGTTCTTCTTCCTGATTATATTGTGAGAAAAGTCGGCATTGATAAAGAGAATGCAAAGTCGTTTTATTGGGCCGGAAGCAATAACTTAATGTTTTACGGTACTAAGGCTGGAAACCTTACATCAGTTGATGATTCTGAGGTTAGTGCGTTAAGTAAGAAATGGATGCAGGAGATAATGAATAGCCCATTAACCTATCTTAATGTAAGACTTGATACATTTAGAGAATTACTCAGGGTTGGCAGTGGGACTCCTGCATGGGTTGTGCAAGAAGGTAGCGTAGAAAACCCTTGGGGAATTAAATTCTCACCTAACAAGGCAAGCTCACTGTATATGGAAACGATAAAATCGATGCCATATATCTACCTGCCATGGATTTATTTACTTCTTTCTTTGATGTCAACAATTGCATTTCTTTTTACTAGAAATGGGATAAAGAGTATAGGCCTGTTGCTGGGAATATCATGCTTCATATTTGCAGCGCCTCATTTCTTCATCACACCTGCATCTGACTACAGGTATCTTCATTTCTCCATCCTGTGCGCTATGATTCAATTTGTCATATTGCTTGGTTTCATGATCAAGATGGATAAATGAAAAAAAACTTCTATCGCTATTACATTATAGAGGGTTAATAAACCTACTCAGGAATGGCAGGCTATACTGGTTTAGATGTGTCTAAGCGCATTAATTCTAACCAGTAAACCTGCCATTTAATTAAATCATCGTCCTCTGTTTCTTTTCCTCTATCAGAGGCGTATTCCTCAATTCAATCTCCTCGTCTGCAATTTGTTTCAACCTCTTCTGCTCGGCCTCTGTCTGGGGAATGAGCTCTTCTAATGTTTTCTCTGGCAGCTCAGTGATTGATACTGTAAATAGACCCGTTTTAGTTCCATGCATTTTTTGAGATCCCGGTCAAATAATAGTGTTGTCGGTATTCCTCCGGTGTCATATTGTTCAGTGATTCATGCGGGCGTTCACAGTTATATTCTGATAACCATTTCTCCGTGATTTCCCGCACTTCATTCAGCGTTCTGAACAGATAAAAATCGAGTATTTCTGTACGGTATGTCCGGTTAAAGCGCTCAATGAAAGCGTTCTGCGTCGGCTTACCTGGCTGGATAAATTCCAGTTTTACTGCATGTTTCTCTGCCCATTCAGCCAGTGCCAGAGAGATAAATTCCGGACCATTATCCATGCGCAGCATGACCGGATACCCGCGATTTGCCGCGATCCTGTCGAGTACACGGACCACTCGCTGAGATGGCAGATTCAGATCGATTTCAATCGACAACGCCTCACGGTTAAAGTCATCAACGACATTGAACGTGCGAAAACGACGGCCACAGACCAGGGCATCATGCATAAAATCGACAGACCAGCTCTGATTCAGCGCTTCCTGCGTGGCCAGTGGCGAGGGATTACGCACCGGCAACCACTGTTTGCCCTTTCGGCGAAAATTCAGTTTCAGCAGACAGTAAATACGGTGGATCCTTTTGTGATTCCACGGGTATCCCTGCCGCCGCAAAACCTGAAAAAGTTTCGGAAAACCGTATCGTGGGTATCGCTCGGCCACTGCCTGCAACGCGACAATAACGGGTTCGTCACGCGTGGTATCCGGACGGTAATGGTAAACCGTTCTGCTCAGGTTCAGACTCCGGCAGGCCTGACGGATACTGAGTCCAAATGTCGTTATCAGATGAGTGACCAGCTCACGCTTAAAGGCTGGTTTTAAAGCTTTTTTCGATAACGTCTTTCAGCGCCCGGTTCTCATCCTCAAGATCCTTGATTTTTTAATATCAGAAGCCTCCATACCGCCGTATCTGGACTTTCAGTTGTAGTAGGTGGCTTCAGAGATACCGGTCTCCCGGCAGACATCCTTAACAGTTCGTCCGGTTTCAACCGACTTAATCACGGCGATGATCAGATGCTCAGTAAAACGGGCTTTACGCATAGCGATCTCCTTTGTTGGCAGATTGATTATGCCGGAGGATCTCTAAATGTGAATGGCACGATTATGCGGGATACTTACACTTACTACCCCGGCTACCGAGGCACTAAAAAGCCAGATGGCTTACACCAGGATGGGGAAACAACACCAGATAGACGTTCACCTCAGAGAGTTTGGCAGAACTTGCCGGGATGAATGCACATTTGTTTTTGTTCTTAGGTTAACGGCAAGGAATGGTAAAAGAGGTGAATGGTATTCGCCCGGGTCATTCTCAGGAACGTGGAACAACATATTAAGAAGGAGCGGCATTCCGCACCGCAAGTCATATGAGTCTCGACACACATATGCTTGCTGGGCATTAAGCGCCGGAGCCAACCCCAACTTCATTGCGGCTCAAATGGGGCATACGTCAGCACAGATGGTTTACAGCGTTTACGGTAAATGGATGAAAGACAACAATGACAACCAACTGGCAATATTGAACGCTAATTTTGGAGGTAATGCCCCACAGATGCCACATGCTCAAAACGAGAAGAAACAAAACCATTTAAACTCATGTAGTTAGTCCGCCCATGAAGGTTTGTTCAGGATATGATCCTGCCAGTCACGCACTTCCGACTCTTTCACCGCAATATGACGAACCGAGATACGTTCACCGTGCATCGCCGCTTTTGATCCTGTCAGCAACGGGTGCCACTCCGGCAGCCCTTTTCCTTCTGCGAGCAGACGATAGGCGCAGGTCATCGGCAACCATTCAAAAGTCGGCAGATTATCACGCGTCAGTTTGATGCAGTCAGGCTCGTACTCGAATCGACGTTCGTAATTACGACACTGGCAGGTTTTAATGTTGAGCTGACGACAGGCGACGTTGGTAAAGTAGATTTCGTCAGTGTCTTCATCCATCAGCTTATGCAGGCAGCATTGACCGCACCCGTCACATAATGACTCCCACTCGGCATCGGTCATTTCATCAAGGGTTTTACTTTGCCAGAAAGGTATGTCGCTCATCAGGGTTTCCGCTATTGCAATAAAGCTGCACCTTATAACCAGTCTGGCACGCTGATGCAAGTTTTGCCGCCCGAAAAGGCGGCAAGCAGAGATTACAGCACGCGGGTTGTTAGCGTTTGACCGTGAAAACTGATGGCCAGTTCGTCGCCGCTGCTTAAAGGTCCCACGCCTGCTGGCGTTCCCGTTAGCACCACATCGCCCGCTTTGAGGGTAAAGAAACGGCTCATATAAGCAATCAAGGGAACGATGTGATGGATCATGTCCGCCGTGGAGCCGTGCTGGCGAGTTTCACCGTTGACCGTTAATCCAAGCATCGTATCCTGCGGATCGCCATTAAATTCCGCCACCGGAATAAATCCAGACAGCGGGCAAGAGTTATCAAAACCCTTCGCTTTTTCCCATGGCTGCCCCGCCTTCTTCATTTTGCCCTGAATATCGCGCAGGGTCAGATCCAGCGCGACACCATAACCGGCAATGGCTTTGCGCACATGATCTTCTGTCGCTTGCCGCAGGGTCGCGCCAATCAGCACAGCCAGCTCAACTTCATGGTGGACAGACCCCATATCAGATGGGATCACCAGCGGCTGGCGCAAATCGCACAGCGCGGTTTCCGGTTTAATAAACAGAACCGGTTCTTCCGGGGTAGTTCCACCCATCTCTTTAATATGGTTGGCATAGTTACTCCCTACGCAAACCACCTTACTCACCGGATAATCCAGCAGAGCACCATGCCAGTTGTGATGTTGATACATTACTTTCCCCTAACGTAGTCATAGATTTCAGGTACTGCATCGATGGAACGTGCTGCTGCCGGATGCAGTTTAACGTTTAGCGTCTGGTGTATTTTGTTTTGCCGCTGCCAGATGCTGTTTAAGTAAATCTTCTGGCGGCGGGGGTATTTGTAAATAATAGCCCTGCTCAGTCAGGGCCTGTTTTACTTTTTCAAGATCGGCATTAACTAATTTTTTACGCCCATCAAGCGGTAACATCATTGCCAGCGTCGGCTGACCAAATCCTCTCATCAGTTCTTCAGGAACGCGCGAGAAATCGTCTTTTTTTTCGACATATAAATAGGTCTGGTCACGTTTGCTGCTTCGGTAGATCACACAAAACATATCTTTTACTCTGAATTCACGGAATGGTGGCTTGCCTCAATATAATACTGACTATAACATGCCTTATAGTCTTCGGAATATCACCCCGCGCTGGGGATGATAAATAGCAAATTGAGTAAGGCCAGGATGTCAAACACGCCAATCGAGCTTAAAGGCAGTAGCTTCACCTTATCAGTGGTTCATTTACATGAAGCAGAACCCGAGGTTATTCGTCAGGCGTTGGAAGACAAAATCGCGCAGGCACCGGCTTTTTTAAAACATGCTCCCGTGGTGGTTAACGTGAGTGGTCTTGAAAGCCCGGTAAACTGGTCAGCGCTGCAGAAAGTGGTCGCGTCTACCGGATTGCGCATTATTGGCGTTAGCGGATGCAAAGACGCCAGACTAAAGGCAGAAATCGACGAAATGGGTCTTCCTTTACTGACTGAAGGTAAAGAAAAAGCTATTCGTCCTGCGCCTGTTGAGGTCCCGGCTCCCGTCGCTCCGCCGCAAAACGTTACTCCCATCACAAAAACACGATTAATAAATGTGCCGGTTCGTTCCGGTCAGCGCATTTATGCTCCACAATGTGATCTGATTGTTACAAGCCACGTCAGTGCGGGCGCAGAGCTTATCGCTGATGGCAATATTCATGTTTATGGAATGATGAGAGGCCGTGCGCTGGCAGGTGCAAGCGGCGATCGTGAAGCGCAAATTTTTTGTACCCATCTGACGGCAGAACTGGTGTCTATCGCAGGTGTTTATTGGCTGAGTGATAAAATCCCAGCAGAATTTTATGGCAAAGCGGCCCGTCTGCAATTAGCAGAGAACGCTTTGACAGTTCAACCGTTGAATTGATCCCTTTTTAACAAGGAATTTCTATGGCACGCATTATTGTTGTTACTTCGGGTAAAGGGGGCGTTGGCAAAACCACCTCCAGCGCGGCCATCGCTACAGGTTTGGCCCAGAAGGGAAAGAAAACTGTCGTTATTGATTTTGATATCGGCCTGCGTAACCTCGATCTGATTATGGGTTGTGAACGCCGCGTCGTTTACGACTTCGTCAACGTTATTCAGGGCGATGCGTCGTTAAATCAGGCGTTAATCAAAGATAAGCGTACCGAAAATCTCTTTATTCTTCCGGCCTCACAGACTCGCGATAAAGACGCGCTGACGCGTGAAGGCGTCGCGAAAGTTCTGGACGACCTGAAAACGATGGAATTCGATTTCATCGTCTGCGACTCCCCGGCGGGTATTGAAACCGGCGCGCTGATGGCCCTGTATTTTGCCGATGAAGCGATTATCACCACTAACCCGGAAGTCTCCTCTGTACGTGACTCTGACCGTATTCTGGGTATTCTGGCGTCGAAATCTCGTCGTGCGGAAAACGGTGAAGATCCGATTAAAGAGCATTTGTTGCTGACGCGCTACAACCCTGGCCGCGTAAATAAAGGTGACATGCTGAGCATGGAAGACGTACTGGAAATTCTGCGAATCAAGCTGGTTGGCGTGATTCCTGAAGATCAGTCAGTCCTGCGCGCGTCTAACCAGGGTGAGCCGGTTATTCTCGACATCAATGCTGATGCCGGTAAAGCCTATGCTGATACCGTAGACCGTCTGTTGGGAGAAGAACGTCCTTTCCGCTTCATTGAAGAAGAGAAGAAAGGTTTCCTCAAACGCCTGTTCGGAGGATAAGTTATGGCATTACTGGATTTTTTTCTCTCGCGGAAAAAGAGCACAGCGAACATCGCTAAAGAGCGACTGCAGATTATTGTTGCGGAACGTCGTCGTAGTGACGCCGAGCCACATTATTTACCGCAACTGAGGAAAGATATTCTCGAGGTTATCTGCAAGTATGTACAAATTGATCCCGAAATGGTCACCGTACAGCTTGAACAAAAAGACGGCGATATTTCTATCCTCGAACTTAACGTGACATTACCTGAAGCTGAAGAGTCTAAATAACGGCTTTGCTCAGTGAGTTATAGTTGCAAAAAAGGCAGATTATTCTGCCTTTTTTATTTTCAGTTTCTTGCCAGCTGTTGCGGATTTATTCCAAAGTAAACTTTGGATAGTTTTCGGCAAAATAGCGGCGCAAATACTCAACCGTAATACGGATTTTTGCCGACGTCGCCAGCCGAGAAACATAAACCGCCCATATATTTGCTGGTTGATAATACTCGGGTAATACGTGTACCAAATGTCCACCGGCAATGTTGTCGCAAACGTCCCACCACGAACGCAGGGCAATTCCCTGCCCATCAAGACACCACTGATGTACCACTTCGCCATGATTAGACGACAGAGGCCCCGTAACTTTAATTGAGTGAGCGCCCTCTTTATTACGCATTTGCCAGATGCCAAACGGATGGTCGCGCTCTTTGATAACCAGACAAGGAAAAGTGGAGAGATCGTTGAGTTGCTTCGGCGTCCCGTGCTGCGCCACAAATTCCGGCGAGGCGCACAGAATACGGTAGTTAGTCGCCAGCTTGCGGGCAATCAGGTTCGGCGCGATATCATCCCCGATACGAATATCAAGATCGACGCCCTCATTCACCATATCCACCAGGCGGTCTTCAACATCGAACCTCAGTTCTAACTGCGGGTACGCTTTTGCCAGCGCAGACAGCGCCGGAGCCACCACCCGGCGGCCAAAACCAAAGCTACTAATAATGCGTAGCATCCCCTGCGGGATCTGCCTGGCATCAGACAACTCGTCCATCATCTGATCGACATCCTGCAGGATCCGCTGCGCCCATTCGTAGATCCGCTCCCCCTCTTCCGTGATGGTTACACGCCGCGTTGTCCGGTGCAGCAGCACCACGTTCAGCGTCTGCTCCAGCAGGGCTACTCGCTTACTGATAAAAGCCGGTGATACACCCAGTTCCTCGGCAACGGCGGCAAATCCTGCCCGACGGGCAACCAGCATAAAGACGCGTAAATCATTTAGCAGCGGCAGATTATTCATGATCTGTGTTTTATGTTTCACCAGTTAGGGGGATTAACTCTTAATCAGTCAATTATAGGATAAGGGGAAAGTCAATTTTGATGGCGTACAAGTGAGAGCTGCTATGAAGAAAACCTGTCGTATTGCCGCTATCCCCGGAGATGGCATTGGTAAAGAAGTGCTGCCTGAAGGCATTCATGTGTTACAGGCAGCCGCCGAGCGTTGGGGGTTGTCGCTCAGCTTTGAGCAAATGGAATGGGCGAGCTGCGAGTACTACGCCCATCACGGTAAAATGATGCCGGATGACTGGCATGAGCAGTTGCAATCCTTTGATGCTATCTATTTTGGCGCCGTTGGCTGGCCGGATACCGTACCGGACCACATCTCTTTATGGGGCTCGCTGCTTAAGTTTCGCCGCGAATTCGACCAGTACGTCAACCTGCGTCCGGTACGCCTGTTCCCGGGAGTCCCTTGCCTACTGGCGGGCAAGCAGCCAGGCGACATTGATTTCTACGTCGTACGCGAGAACACCGAGGGAGAATACTCTTCTCTCGGCGGACGCGTGAGTGAAGGGACGGAACACGAGGTGGTTATCCAGGAGTCGGTCTTCACCCGTCGCGGCGTGGATCGTATATTGCGTTACGCTTTCGAGCTGGCGCAAAACCGCCCGCGCAAAACCCTGACCTCGGCGACCAAATCCAATGGTCTGGCCATCAGCATGCCTTACTGGGACGAGCGGGTTGAAGCAATGGCGGCTAACTATCCTGAGATCCGTTGGGATAAACAGCATATCGATATACTGTGCGCCCGCTTTGTGATGCAGCCGGAGCGTTTTGACGTTGTGGTTGCTTCCAACCTGTTCGGCGACATCCTCTCCGATCTGGGTCCGGCCTGTACCGGGACGATTGGCATCGCGCCTTCTGCCAACTTAAACCCGGAACGCACCTTCCCGTCCCTGTTCGAGCCAGTACATGGTTCGGCCCCCGATATTTACGGAAAAAACATCGCCAACCCGATTGCCACTATCTGGGCTGGCGCCATGATGCTGGACTTCCTTGGTAAGGGGGATGCCAACTATAAGGCTGCCCACGACGGTATTCTGGCGGCAATTGAGCACGTTATTGCCTGTGGCCCGAAAACGCCGGATATGAAAGGCAGCGCCACCACGCAACAGGTGGGTGAAGCCATCTGTCAGGCACTACGTTAGAGGTCAAACCACGAATTATGAGCCGCGTCACTGACGCGGCTTTTTTATGCGTTTTGTGGAGCCAATAACCTGCGCTAATTCACCTTTTATTATTTCCGTTCCGTGTTTTATTGCTTCACGCATCGGGCAATTGTTTAATTCATGTAAAGAACAAATAATAAAATTGTTAAATATAAAGTAACTCATTCTACCCCTACAGCATGATAACAACGACAGGCTAATGCCATACGCGGGCAACTGTGCCCAGGAGATCCCATGTTGAGCAACGTCAAGAAAAAAGACATGCCGCTGATAGCCATCAGCCTGGTGGCTATTCTTTTCATCGCCGCCACACTTAGTCTCTTCCCTCAGCAGTCTGCACAAGTCGCAAATACTCTTTTCAACGGCGTTACCCGGATGCTGGGTTCCGCCGTGCAGATCCTCGTTCTGATGGCTATGGGTCTGGTCGTCTGGCTGGCTACCAGCAAATACGGCAACATCCGTCTGGGAGAAGGTAAAGCGGAATACAGCACGCTCTCCTGGCTGTTTATGTTTATATGCGCCGGATTAGGCTCCTCCACGCTCTACTGGGGCGTTGCTGAGTGGGCCTATTATTACCAGACCCCGGGTCTGAATATCGCGCCGCACTCGCAAAAAGCGCTGGAATACAGCCTGCCCTATTCCTTTTTCCATTGGGGGATCAGCGCATGGGCGACCTACACGTTGGCCTCATTAACCATGGCCTACCACTTCCATGTGCGTAAAAACAAAGGACTGAGCCTGTCCGGGATTATCGCCGCTATTACCGGCGTGCATCCGCAGGGCGTCTGGGGTCGCCTGGTTGACCTGATGTTCCTGATCGCGACAGTTGGCGCGTTAACCATCTCTCTGGTCGTCACCGCCGCCACCTTTACCCGCGGTTTGTCTGCCCTGACGGGGTTACCGGATAACTTCACGGTGCAGGCGTTTGTGATCCTGTTCTCTGGCGGCATTTTCTGCCTGAGCTCCTGGATTGGCATCAATAACGGTTTGCAACGTCTGAGCAAAATGGTCGGCTGGGGGGCGTTTTTACTGCCGCTGCTGGTGCTGATCGTCGGCCCGACCGAGTTCATCACCAATAACATCATCAACGCCATCGGCCTGACGACACAAAACTTTTTGCAAATGAGCCTCTTCACCGACCCGCTTGGCAACGGTGAGTTCACCCGTAACTGGACAGTGTTCTACTGGCTGTGGTGGATCTCCTACACGCCGGGCGTGGCAATGTTTGTCACTCGCGTATCCCGTGGTCGCAAAATCAAAGAGGTTATCTGGGCATTAATCCTCGGTAGCACTGTTGGCTGCTGGTTCTTCTTTGGCGTGATGGAAAGCTACTCCATTCACCAGTTTGTGAACGGTGTGATCGACGTACCGCAGGTTATGGCGACGCTGGGCGGTGAGACAGCCGTACAGCAAGTATTGATGTCGTTGCCTGCCGGGAAACTGTTTCTGGTGGCGTATCTGGCGATCATGATTATATTCCTCGCCTCACACATGGATGCTGTGGCCTACACCATGGCGGCCACCAGCACGCGCAACCTGCAGGAAGGGGAAGATCCGCAGCGCAGTCTTCGTCTGTTCTGGTGCGTGGTCATCACCCTGATCCCATTATCGATTTTGTTCACCGGCGCGTCCCTGGAAACCATGAAGACCACGGTGGTTCTGACCGCTCTTCCATTCCTCGCCATCCTGTTGGTGAAGGTTGGCGGTTTTCTGCGCTGGGTACGGCAAGACTATGCCCACGTTCCTGCGCATCAAATTGAAGGTCATCTTCCCGAAGCGCCAGTTGACGTCCCGGTCGCGCCACCGGCCGGGACACTACTCAAAGGCGACAATTAAGCGCCAGTACAAAAATCCTCTTACTCACAAATTAAAGGTATTCCAATGAGCAATCTGAGCCCTGAGTTTATTCTGCCGCAAAATTTCTGTGCCAACCCGCAGGATGCCTGGACTATTCCGGCCCGGTTTTATACCGACCACCAGGCTTTCGAACACGAACAAGAAAAGGTGTTCGCTAAAAGCTGGATTTGCGTCGCCCACAGTAGCGAACTGGCGAAACCCAATGATTATGTTACCCGAGAAGTGATTGGCGAGAATATCGTGCTGGTACGTGGGCGCGATAACGTGCTGCGGGCCTTCTACAACGTCTGCCCGCATCGCGGTCATCAGTTGTTGAGCGGCGAGGGGAAAGCGAAAAATGTGATTACCTGCCCTTACCACGCATGGGCGTTCAAACTTGACGGCAATCTGGCGCATGCGCGTAACTGCGAAAACGTCGCCAACTTCGACAGCGAAAAAGCGCACCTTACACCGGTACGCCTGGAAGAATATGCCGGATTCGTGTTTATTAACATGGATCCGAACGCGGGCAGCGTGGAAGAACAACTCCCTGGACTTGCGGACAAAGTTATCGAAGCCTGCCCAGACGTGCATGACCTGAAACTTGCTGCACGTTTTACTACCCGTACCCCAGCCAACTGGAAGAATATCGTCGATAACTATCTGGAGTGCTACCACTGCGGTCCGGCCCATCCAGGTTTTTCCGACTCGGTCCAGGTTGACCGTTACTGGCATACCATGCACGGCAACTGGACGCTGCAATACGGTTTCGCCAAACCTTCAGAACAGTCATTTAAGTTCGAAGAAGGGGTTGATGCCGCCTTCCACGGTTTCTGGCTGTGGCCGTGCACCATGCTCAACGTGACGCCAATCAAAGGCATGATGACCGTTATCTACGAATTCCCGATAGATGCGGAAACCACGCTGCAAAACTATGACATCTACTTCACCAACGAAGAGCTGACCGAAGAGCAGAAACAACTGATCGAATGGTATCGCAACGTCTTTCGTCCTGAAGATTTACGTCTGGTTGAAAGCGTACAAAAAGGGCTGAAATCGCGCGGGTATCGCGGCCAGGGACGCATTATGGCAGACACCAGCGGCAGTGGCATCTCCGAGCATGGCATTGCCCATTTTCATAATCTGGTCGCCCAGGTTTTTCAGGAATAACCCGGGGCTTTTACGACAGGTTCCGGCGCGTCGCTGAGGCGCGTCGGACAGATTTTTTAGGGAGGCCGCAATGTCTGATTATCAAATGCAAGAAGTCCGGGTCAGCCGGATTGAGACGATTACCGCGCAGGTAAAATGCTTCACCTTAACGGCGACCTCAGGCCAGCCGTTGCCTGCGTTTCAGGGTGGCAGCCATATTATCGTGCAGATGCGCGATGGCGAGAATCTGTACAGCAATGCGTACTCGCTGATGAGTTCACCACGCGATACGCGCGCCTATAAAATCGCCGTACGCCTGGAGGAGGCGTCCAAAGGCGGCTCACGATACCTGCATCAAAACGTGAAGCCCGGCGACACGCTCACGATCTCCACACCAAACAATCTCTTCGCCCTCGCCCCTCAGGCACAAAAACATCTGTTGATTGCCGGAGGTATCGGCATCACACCGTTTTTATCGCAACTCCCGGAGCTGGAACAATCTCAGACGCAATGGCAACTGCACTATTGCTCTCCCAGCAAGGAGACCTGCGCGTTTCATGACGAACTCATGCAACACCCCAGCGCCAATCGCATTCATCTGCACCTGTCGAACGCAGGCACCCGCCTCGATTTAGCCCGTCTGCTGGCAGATGTTGAACCCGGCACGCATATCTACACCTGTGGCCCTGCGGTGCTCAACGATGCTGTCAGAGAAGCGGCTTCCCGCCTTGGGCTGGACAGCAATACGCTACATTTCGAACAATTTGCCGTGGAAGAGAAAGGCGGCGACGCCTTCACCCTGGTGCTGGCGCGTTCCGGGCGCGAGTTTGTGGTCCCGGAAGAGATGACCATTTTGCAGGTTATCGAAAATAACAAAGCCGCCCGGGTTGAGTGCCTGTGCCGGGAAGGTGTTTGCGGCACCTGCGAAACGACGATTCTCGAAGGGGAAGCGGATCACCGCGATCAGTATTTCAGCGACGACGAAAAAGCCAGCCAACAAAGCATGCTCATCTGCTGCTCGCGCGCCAAAGGTAAGCGCCTGGTGCTCGATCTGTAGCGTTGCGCAGGCCGGGTCAGCAAACGCGCGACCCGGCGAGCCTGGTGACTTACTGCGGGTATTCCTGCAGCAGCGCGTTGAGGCGATCGGACATCAATTCGCCACGCCAGCCGGAAACCAGCTCTGGCAGGGATTGCTGCGGCTTTAATTTCCAGTGCCAGTTGAGCAACTGGTTGATCTGGCGACGCGAAGCAAGAAGTTCGACGCTGAGATTATGTTCCGCACTCACCTCGGCAACCAGCGCTTTGATGGCTTTGAACGCCTTGCGATACCCTGGCATATCCATCAAATTCAGCAGCGGCTGCGGTAGCGACTCTTCCGGTAAAGCCTGGGCCTTTTCCACCAGGGCGATCAGCGTTTTACCGTGGAAACGAATTTCGCTCCCGGAAAGACCCAGGCTATCCAGTTCACCCAGACTGCCCGGCATATAACGCGCCACCGCCCACAGGTGCTCTTCACGCACCACGAAGTTTACCGCCAGATCGCGCTCGCGTGCTTTACGCAGTCGCCAGTCGGCAAGCAATTGCAGGCAGGCTAGCTGACGGGTGCGCAGTTGCCATGCGTTGGTGATGTCACGCCAGGCGTCTTCTGGCGCCAGAATCTCCTGGCGACGCTGCTGCATTAAGCGGCATTCGTCCAGCGCGGCTGGCAGCCAGCCGCTGGCTTCGGTTTCAGCCATCAGTTTTGTGGTGATCGGTAACAGATACCAGACGTCAGCCGCCGCGTATTCGCACTGACGCTCGGTCAGCGGTCTGGCCAGCCAGTCGGTACGCGATTCGCTTTTGTCGAGCGCCACACCCGTAAACTCTTCCACCATCGAGGCGAAGCCCCACGACAGCGGACGACCGCAAAATGCGGCCAGGATTTGTGTGTCAATTAACGGCTGCGGAAGTTCGCCAAAAGCGTTGAGAAACACTTCCAGGTCTTCACTTCCCGCATGCAGGAATTTGGTGATGGTGGTATCACGCAGAATATCGCGCAGGGGCGACCAGTCGGTGATCCCTAGCGGATCAATCAGAGCAACGTGTTTGCCATCAAACAGCTGGATCAGCCCCAACTGCGGATAATAGGTACGTGTGCGAACAAATTCGGTATCCAGGGCTATCGCCGGAAATTCACGGACGGCTTCGCACAGCGTGGCTAACGCGTCGTCCGTGGTGATCATTTGATAATTCAAATCGTGCTCTCTTAGGTTTGCGCCAAAAAAAACGCCGGTTTACCCGGCGTTTTCTGCTGGCTGACTTAACGCTCAGCCTTTATTGTCCACTTTGGCGCGCGCTTCGTCACGTAATTCTCGTCGCAAAATTTTACCGACGTTAGATTTCGGCAACTCGTCGCGAAACTCCACCAGCTTCGGTACTTTATAGCCCGTCAGGTGACGACGGCAGAAAGTGATAAGCGCCTCATCAGTTAACGAGGCATCTTTCTTCACCACGAAAATTTTCACCGCTTCACCGCTGCTGCCCGACGGAACGCCGACCGCAGCCACTTCCTGTACGCCAGGATGTTGCATAACCACGTCTTCAATTTCGTTTGGATAGACGTTAAAGCCGGACACAAGGATCATATCTTTCTTACGATCGACAATACGCAGGAAGCCTTCATTATCCATCACCGCAATATCGCCGGTGTGCAGCCAGCCGTCTTTAACGATTTCGTCGGTGGCGTCTGGTCGCTGCCAGTAGCCCAGCATCACTTGCGGACCTTTCACGCACAGTTCGCCCGGTTCTCCCGGCGGCACTTCGTTATCGTCGTCATCCACCAGTTTGACCTCGGTGGAAGGAACCGGTAACCCGATACTGCCGCTGTGGTAGTCGATATCATGAGGATTGACGCTCACCAGAGGGGCACACTCCGTCAGGCCATAGCCTTCCAGCAGATACTGACCCGTCAGCTTCACCCAACGTTCAGCTACCGCCTGTTGAACCGGCATCCCGCCACCTGCCGAAAGGTGCAGTGACGAGAAGTCCAGTTGTTGGAACTCTTTGTTATTCAGCAGCGCGTTAAACAGCGTATTGACACCGGTCATGGCGGTGAACGGATACTTCGCCAGCTCTTTTACCAGTCCCGGAATATCACGCGGGTTGGTAATCAGCAGGTTTTGACCGCCCAGCTCAATAAACAGCAGGCAGTTCATCGTCAGCGCAAAAATGTGATACAGCGGTAGGGCCGTCACCACCAGTTCTTTACCCGGATGCAGCAACGGGCCATAAGTGGCGTTAACCTGCTCAAGGTTAGCCAGCATGTTACGGTGCGTAAGCATCGCGCCCTTCGCCACACCGGTAGTCCCCCCGGTATATTGCAGGAACGCCAGATCTTCCGACACCACTTCGGGTTTCACATACTGCATGCGATAACCGTTTTGCAGCGCGCTACGAAAAGAGATGGCATCCGGCAGGTGATATTTCGGCACCAGACGCTTGATATACTTGACGACAAAGTTAACCAACGTCCCTTTGGCGGTCGACAGCTGATCGCCCATACGCGTCAGGATCACGTGTTGCACCGACGTTTTGTCGACGACTTTTTCCAGCGTGTGGGCAAAGTTAGACACGATGACAATCGCCGACGCGCCGCTGTCGTTGAGCTGATGTTCCAGCTCGCGAGGCGTGTACAGCGGGTTCACGTTCACGACGATCATGCCAGCACGTAAAATCCCAAACAGTGCGACCGGATATTGCAGCAGGTTCGGCATCATCAGCGCGACGCGATCGCCCTTCTTCAGCCCGAGTCCCTGTTGCAAATAGGCCGCAAATGCCCGGCTACGCTCTTCAAGCTTGCGGAAGGTCATCACCTCCCCCATGTTTACAAACGCGGGCTGATCGGCATACCGTCTTACTGAGTGTTCAAAGAGTTCCACCAGGGATTGATAACGGTCAGGATTGATCTCCGCAGGAACACCAGCGGGATAACGGTTAAGCCAAACCTTTTTCAATACATCACCTCTAAAATGCGTATTCGTCGTCATCACAACCCCAGGCAATAAACAAACTGTTAACATAATATTAACTCAGCGTACCAGTTTGTTTATTACACAACGACAAGGTTGCGAAGCACGTCACTATTTATTTTTCTTATATCCACGTTAATGCAGAAACAGCGGACGAGCCGCTGTTTCTTTTACTCATAAAACAAAGAGTTACTCAGTTACTATGGTCTGAACCTGTGCCGGGCCGGGATTGTACCATCCCCATCCGCCGTAGCCACCGTAAGGCCAGCCACGCGCACCGTAGAACCAGGGGTCGATCGGCTGAGGCGGCATAACAATTTGCTGAGTAATATGCCAGCGTTTATAGCCAGTTACCTGCATCAGCATGAATTTATACGGCGTATTACCGATTTTTCCATCCACAGTACCGCTAATCGGACCGACGACGGTAACCAGTTGACCGCGGAAGTCCACCGGGTCAAGGAAGCCATTTACATCAGCATAAATTCGCCCGCGGGAGGCTTCGCCCAGCACCGGTCGCGCCCCACTATCAAGAGGAACAGTGGCAATTTCCAGACGGGATTTCCCCTGCTGGTTCTGAATATCCACAACTTTACCGCCGAAACGCGCTTCCTGTCCGACATACAGCTGCGGGGCATTCATAACCCGCACCAGATCCTGCTGCGGCGTAGGGCTCGAACCTTTAATCGCGTCCGGGATGGTGACACAACCGTTAAGCATTAACGCGAATGCGCCCGCCAACACACCTTTCAATAACTGCTTTTGCACCGCCATATTGCGACTCCCTTTTCTTAGCTTCTGCCCCGACCAATTCACCATGCTGCGCACTGACGGCTGTGCGAATTGACCAGGGATGTACTACTAAGATTCATTCTTTACCGGGAAGTTTCTTCCATGCCACGGTGTTACGTAAATAAACCGGTTCCGCATGTTCAACCGCCACGGTCTTACCGGCAGCCAGCATTTGCGTGGCAACAGGCAGCATATCTTCAGCCGCCGGAAGCAAAACGTCGCCATCGCTCAGCGTCAGACCGCTGTCTTTACCGAGCTCAGGCCAGGCAGGCCAGCCTGTTCCGACCGTTACCCACTCGCCAGACAGTTGCAGTAAACGCGCATGCACCTGCTCGGGGGTTAGCACCGCTTCGGTTTCTTCACCGTGCCAGTTGCCGTTCTCATCACGCAGGTATTCGGCCCAATAGACTTCGCCCATTCGCGCGTCGATCGCGGCCAGTACGCGGGTCGCGCCCGACTTACGCCAGGCTCCCTGCGCCATTGTTGCCAGGGTGGAAACGCCGATCATCGGTAAATTCGCGCCTAACGCCAGCCCCTGAGCAATGCCAATCCCAATACGTACACCGGTGAAACTGCCAGGACCGCGACCAAACGCCAGAGCGTCGATATCGGTTAACGTGAGATCGCCAGCAGCCAGGATTTCCTCGACCATTGGTAAAATTCGTTGGGTGTGTTCTCGTGGGCAAAGCTCGAAATGAGCCTTGGTAGTACCGTCATTCCACAGGGCAACAGAGCACGCCTCTGTGGCGGTATCGATAGCCAGAATTCGCATGGGTGTTTGTGATCAGGTCAATAAATTTGGCGCGCATCTTACCACACTCCGTAACAAATTACTCAGTCGTTGGTATGGCAAGAAAACGAACAGCGCGAGCAATATCACGCGTCCGCGGCGCAGGCGGAAGACTTGCCAGGAAAGTGGCACCGTAAGGTCGCATCACCAAACGGTTGTCGCAAATCACCAGCACCCCGCGGTCGTCGGCGTCACGAATCAGACGCCCCACGCCCTGTTTCAGGGTGATTACCGCATCCGGCAACTGAACGTCTTCAAACGGATCGCCGCCGCGCAAACGGCAGTCCTCCATCCTCGCTTTTAACAGCGGATCGTCCGGCGAGGTGAACGGCAGTTTATCAATAATCACCAGCGACAACGTATCGCCACGCACGTCCACCCCTTCCCAGAAGCTGCTGGTGGCAACCAGTAACGCATTACCTGCGCTGACAAACTGCTGTAACAGTTGCCCTTTACTGGTTTCGCCCTGCAGCAGCACGGGAAGGGTCATGGTGGCGCGGAATTGTTCCGCCAGATCGCGCATCATCGCGTGCGAGGTACACAGCATAAAGCAGCGACCGTTGTTCGCTTCGATAATGGGACGCAGCATGGATGCCAACTGACGCGCCGCTCCCGGTTGGTTTGTTTGCGGGAGATTACGCGGCACGCACAGCAGCGCCTGGCGGGTGTAATCAAATGGGCTTGGCAGCAGCATCGACTCGGCATCTTCAATACCCAGCCGCGCGGTGAAATGATGAAGATCATCGTTTACCGACAGCGTCGCGGAGGTAAAAATCCAGCAGCCCGGCTTCTGTTCCATCACTTCTTTGAATTTATCCGCCACCGTGAGCGGCGTCAGCGCAAGGGTGAAATGGCGCGAGGTGCATTCATACCAGTAGCTGAAACCTGGCTGGTTGATCTCTTTCAGGCGCTTCAGACGAGTACGGTAAAGCGTGGCACGTTCAAACGCGGCATCCAGCAAGGCGGAACGTCCGAGAGACAGTTTCGCCACGTCGTAACACAGCTCCAGCGTGTCATCGAGCAACAAAAACGCGCGCTGCACGCGCGGGTCGGCCAGCAGTTCCCGCAAGTTTCCTCGATAGCCCGGCTCGCCCAGCTGCAGGCGGAAGTCCTGCGCGCTTTGCGCCAGCCGGTCGGCGCATTTTTGAAGCTGTTGAGTGTCTTTCAGCTCGGTGCGATAGGCAATGGTGATGTCTTTCGCCAGATCCAGCAGTTGGCGACTGGAGAGCGATTGACCAAAATATTGGCTGGCGATATCCGGTAACTGATGCGCTTCATCGAAGATCATCACTTCAGCTTCCGGGATCAGCTCGCCAAACCCACTCTCTTTTACCACCATATCAGCGAGAAACAGATGGTGGTTTACCACGACGACATCTGCATCCATCGCCTTCTTGCGCGCTTTAACGACAAAGCACTCTTTGTACAGCGGGCAGTCGCTCCCAAGGCAATTATCGTTTGTGCTCGTCACCAGCGGCCAGGCCTGAGAGTCTTCCGCCACGCTGACGCAGGTGCTGATGTCACCATCAAGGGTTTGATTTGACCAGGAGCGTAGCAGAATGACGTCACTTAAAGTTTGTACCGGCAGGTCACCACCCGCCAGCGCCTGTTGTTCGAGACGCTCAAGACACAGATAGTTTGAACGCCCTTTCAGCAGCGCCAGTTTACCCGTGAATTCCAGAGCCTTCGCTACTGTGGGTAAATCGCGGCTGTATAGCTGATCCTGCAACGCCTTCGAGCCCGTGGAGACAATTACTTTCTTTCCGGCACGCAGCGCAGGGGCAAGATAAGCGTAGGTTTTACCCGTTCCTGTTCCGGCTTCGACAACAAGCGGCTGTGATTTTTCGATAGCATGACTGACGGCGAAGGCCATCTGCCGCTGTGGTTCACGCGGTTTAAAACCGGGTATCGCTTTAGCCAACTGACCGTCTGCTGCAAAATCGTCCGTCACACTGCCCCCTGTTCATTTGAACAGGGATTATGTCAGGCCAGCGGCTCTTTCGCCAATTGAAGAGGTGACGTGGACACAACATTATGGCAGTCTTGGCGCAACCCGAAGCCATTATGAAAAAACGTAAATGAGGAATGATTTATGACGATTGTGCGCATTGATGCCGAAGCGCGTTGGTCCGACGTGGTTATCCACAACAACACGTTGTATTACACCGGCGTACCGGAAAATCTGGATGCCGACGCCTTTGAGCAAACGGCAAATACGCTGGCGCAAATTGATGCGGTGCTGGAAAAACAGGGCAGCAGCAAGTCACGTATTCTTGATGCCACCCTGTTCCTGGCGGACAAAAATGATTTTGCCGCCATGAACAAAGCCTGGGACGCATGGGTTGTTGCTGGTCACGCGCCGGTACGTTGTACCGTTCAGGCCGGGTTAATGAACCCGAAATACAAAGTTGAAATTAAGATTATCGCTGCGGTATAAGCGGCGTTATTCGTCTTCATCTTCAAAACGCGCCACGATCCGCTCGCCGGTATGGCTGGCGCGTAATTCAGCAGCCACTTTCGTAATCGCCTCGCCACTGCTCATCCCCTGGGATATCAGTTCATGAATGCGTTCAACCGCCTGTTGCTGCTGATCGTGCGTGAGTGAAGGTAAACCTGCAATCATGGTGAACTCCTGCTAAATTATTAGCGCTAATTATTTCATGCTACCCGGCACATAGCCAGTGAAGTAGCAACGAGTCAGGACTGATGAAGACGTTATCTCCCGCTGTAATCACACTCCCCTGGCGTCTGGACGCCGCTAAGCACTATTTTGCCACATTAAGCCACCAGCCCTGGGCAATGCTTTTGCATTCAGGCCATGCCGACCATCCGCATAATCGCTTTGATATTCTGGTCGCCGACCCCATTACAACGCTGGTCACACATGCAGAAGAGACCGTTGTGCATGACCATCACGGCACTATGCAAACGGTTGATGATCCGATGACAGTTTTACGTTCGGCGCTGACATCGCTGACTATTCAGCCCGATTATAATCCCGATTTTCCCTTCCAGGGAGGCGCATTGGGTCTGTTCGGTTATGACTTAGGCCGTCGTTTTGAATCTCTGCCAACGGAAGCCGAACAGGATATCACGCTACCGGACATGGCGGTTGGCATTTACGATTGGGCGCTGATTGTCGATCATCAGTTGCAAAGGGTGTCGCTACTTAGCCACTCCGATGTACAGGCACGACACCGTTGGCTGGAAAATCAACAGATACCCGTGCGCGAACCGTTTTCGTTAACATCCTCGTGGCAGTCAAACATGACCCGCGAGCAGTATGGTGAAAGGTTCCGTCAGGTGCAGCGTTATCTGCACAGCGGCGATTGCTATCAGGTCAATCTTGCCCAGCGTTTTCAGGCGCATTATCAAGGCGATGAGTGGTTGGCGTTTGTACGTCTCAACCATGCGAACCGCGCCCCGTTCAGTGCGTTTATACGTCTTGAGGAGGGGGCGATTCTCAGCCTTTCACCTGAGCGTTTTATTCTGCTGGAAAACCAGCACATCCAGACGCGCCCGATTAAAGGCACGCTGCCCAGACTTGAAGATGCCGATGCCGATCGTCTGCAGGCTCAATCACTGGCGAACTCCCCAAAGGATCAGGCGGAAAACCTGATGATCGTCGATTTAATGCGTAATGATATCGGCCGCGTTGCCGAACCCGGTTCGGTACAGGTTCCGGAACTGTTCGTTGTCGAACCGTTCCCTGCCGTTCATCATTTGGTCAGCACCATTACCGCGCGTCTGCCAGAATCATTGCACGCCACTGACCTGCTGCGCGCCGCCTTCCCCGGCGGCTCTATTACCGGTGCTCCAAAAGTGCGGGCAATGGAAATTATTGACGAACTGGAACCGCAAAGACGCAACGCCTGGTGCGGTAGCATTGGCTATCTGAGCTTTTGCGGCAATATGGATACCAGCATCACCATTCGCACGCTCACAGCCACCAACGGACGCATTTATTGTTCCGCTGGCGGTGGCATTGTGGCGGACAGCCAGGAAGATGCGGAGTATCAGGAAACGTTTGATAAAGTGAATCGTATTTTGCACCAACTGGAGAACTGACACGTGGAATACAGCAGCCTGACGCTTGATGATTTTTTATCGCGCTTTCAACTCCTGCGCCCGCAGGTTAATCATACTGCGTTAAACCAGCGTCAGGCCGCCGTACTGATCCCCGTCGTGCGTCGTGCACAGCCGGGGTTACTGTTAACTCAGCGATCCGTTCATCTGCGCAAGCACGCCGGACAAGTCGCCTTTCCCGGCGGCGCGGTGGATAGCAGCGATGCCTCGTTAATTGCCGCCGCCCTTCGCGAAGCGCAGGAAGAAGTGGCGATCCCACCATCCTGCGTGGAGGTGATTGGCGTTCTGCCGCCGGTCGACAGTGTGACCGGTTTCCAGGTCACGCCGGTGGTAGGCATTATCCCGCCAAATTTGCCGTATCGCGCAAGTGTTGATGAAGTTTCCGCCGTGTTCGAAATGCCGCTGGCACAAGCCCTGCATTTAGGTCGTTATCATCCGCTGGATATCTACCGTCGCGGCGATTCACATCGTGTATGGCTTTCCTGGTATGAGCAATATTTCGTCTGGGGAATGACCGCCGGAATAATTCGTGAGCTGGCGCTGCAAATTGGCGTCAAGCCCTGACTATACTTATCTTTACGCACACCATAGACAACTTGAAACTCAGGTCACAACATTAGTAAAACCGCGGTTATCTATTAGTTTAATTCATGTGAATAGTTAAGCCGATCGCCGCGTTCCCTCTTACACTATGCGCAGTTATAACATCGTTACTGGAAACCCCAGTCGCCCTGTAGGAGTATTATCGTGATTAGTCTATTCGACATGTTTAAGGTGGGGATTGGTCCCTCATCTTCCCATACCGTAGGGCCTATGAAGGCGGGTAAACAGTTCGTCGATGACCTGGTCGAAAAAGGATTACTGGACAGCGTTACTCGTGTCGCCGTCGACGTGTATGGTTCACTGTCGCTCACGGGTAAAGGTCACCATACCGATATCGCCATTATTATGGGTCTGGCGGGCAATGAGCCTGCTACCGTAGATATTGACAGCATCCCCGGATTTATCCGCGATGTAGAAACGCGTGGACGCCTGCTGCTTGCGCAGGGCCAACACGAAGTGGATTTCCCGCAGAATGACGGAATGCGTTTTCACAACGGCAACCTGCCGCTGCATGAAAACGGAATGCAGATCCACGCGTACAGTGGCGAAACCGTCATTTACAGCAAAACCTACTACTCCATCGGCGGTGGATTCATCGTTGATGAAGAACATTTTGGTCAGGATGCCGCGGGCGAGGTCAGTGTGCCTTATCCGTTCAAATCCGCCACCGAAATGCTGGAATACTGCAACAGCACCGGCCTGTCTCTCTCTGGCATGGCGATGCAGAACGAACTTGCTCTGCACAGTAAAAAAGAGATTGAAGAGTACTTTGGTAACGTCTGGCAAACCATGCAGGCTTGTATCGATCGTGGTATGAACACCGAAGGCGTGCTGCCGGGTCCGCTGCGCGTTCCTCGTCGTGCTTCAGCCCTGCGTCGTATGCTGGTTTCCAGCGACAAGCTGTCCAACGATCCGATGAACGTGATCGACTGGGTGAACATGTTCGCGCTGGCCGTTAACGAAGAAAACGCCGCGGGTGGTCGCGTAGTTACTGCGCCAACCAACGGTGCTTGCGGTATCGTGCCTGCGGTACTGGCCTATTACGATCATTTCATCGAGTCCGTCAGCCCGGATATCTATACTCGTTATTTCCTGGCGGCCGGCGCGATTGGCGCGTTGTACAAAATGAATGCGTCTATCTCCGGTGCAGAAGTGGGTTGTCAGGGTGAAGTGGGCGTAGCCTGTTCCATGGCTGCCGCGGGTCTGGCTGAACTGTTAGGCGCGAGCCCTGAGCAGGTATGTGTTGCTGCTGAAATCGGCATGGAACATAACCTCGGCTTAACCTGCGATCCGGTGGCGGGACAGGTACAGGTTCCGTGCATCGAACGTAATGCCATTGCGTCAGTGAAGGCGATCAACGCTGCGCGTATGGCAATGCGCCGTACCAGCGCTCCGCGCGTCTCGCTGGATAAAGTCATTGAGACCATGTACGAAACAGGTAAAGACATGAACGCCAAATACCGTGAAACGTCACGCGGTGGTCTGGCAATCAAAGTTCAATGTGACTAATACTTATTTTTCGCCCATCTGCGACAGATGGGCGAATTTGCCCCCTCTCCCTCGTCTGGCGTAATTTTCCCCACTACACTTGCTCTGTTGCTGTTGGCTACTGTGACCAACGGCTTATCGGGCGGCCCGCATGCAAACAGCGCAAAGGATCATCAAGAACTATCGCCGGAATCGCTTAATCGTCTGCACATTATGTGCACTACTGACGCTCATTCTCACATTAACTGTCCGATTTATTTCGGAGCGTAATTTAAATCATCGCAATACCGTTACCTTTGCCAACCACGCCGTTGAAGAGTTGGATGACGTGCTTTTGCCCCTACAGACCGGACGCGATGTACTGCTACCGCTGATTGGGCTTCCCTGCTCAGTTGCGCATTTACCTCTGAGTAAGCATGCAGCCAGACTGCAAACGGTACGTTCTATCAGCCTGATTCAGAGCGGGGTCCTTTATTGTTCCAGCATTTTTGGCTATCGCAATGTGCCTATTCGCCAACTGGAGCCTGAATTACCCAGTCGGGAGCCGCAATTGCTGCTGTCTACCGACCATTCGTTGATTAAGGGCAGTCCGATTCTGACGCAATGGTATCCAGCATCTGCCGATGGCTCAGATGGCGTGCTGGAAATCGTTAACATTGATTTATTATCGTCCATGTTGCTTGAACCCCAGCCACCGCAAATTACCCATGCCAGCTTAACCGTCGGTAATCGCCATTTGCTATATGGACAGGGTGTTGTCGATACGCTACCTGAACTGGATAATGAAAAACGCTACCAGCTCTCATCGCAACATTTCCCCTTTACTATCAGCGTCACCGGTCCGGGGGCCAGCGAACTGGCTATAAAACATCTACCAACACAACTGCCGCTGGCGGTGATCCTAAGTTTTTTAGTGGGCTACCTGGCATGGCTGGCGACCGCCAGCAGAATGAGCTTCTCCTGGGAGATAAATCTGGCCCTTGCTGCACGGGAATTCGAGCTGTTTTGCCAGCCGCTACTTAATGCGCAAACCCAGCAATGTATGGGAGTGGAAATCCTTTTACGCTGGAATAACCCGCGCCAGGGTTGGATCTCTCCCGAAGTGTTTATTCCCATCGCAGAGGAGCACAACCTGATTGTGCCGCTTACCCGTCATGTCATCGCAGAAACCATTCAGCAACGGCACGTATTCCCGATGAGCAGCCAGTTTCATATTGGGATAAATGTTGCCGCCAGCCATTTTCGTAACGGTACGCTGCTAAAAGATCTCAACCAGTACTGGTTCAGCCAGCACCCTATTCAGCAGTTGGTTATCGAACTCACCGAGCGCGATGCGTTGCTGGATGTGGATTATCGGGTCGTGCGCGAGTTAAATCGGCTTGGCGTAAAGCTGGCAATTGACGATTTCGGCACCGGCAACAGCTCGCTCTCCTGGCTGGAAAAGCTTCGCCCGGATGTGCTGAAGATTGATAAATCATTTACCTCGGCAATCGGGACAGACGCCGTGAACTCAACCGTCACAGACATCATTATCGCTTTGGGGAAAAAACTGAATATCGAACTGGTGGCGGAAGGCGTTGAAACACAGGCGCAGGCACAGCATTTGCGCCGACACGGCGTACATTTATTGCAAGGCTTTTTGTACGCAAAGCCGATGCCGCTGCGCGATTTTCCCAAATGGCTGGCGGGCAGCACGCCGCCGCCCGCCCGGCATAACGGGCGACACAGTATGCACGTTATGCCGTTTCGCTAACCCCGCTTACTCGTCTTCGTCGTGAGCGGGTTGTTCTTTAACAATGCGAACTAAATCCACACGATAGTCATTGGCTTCGACAATCGTAATGCTCAACGGTGCAACATCGATAACATCACCTACGCGTGGAATATGGCCGTTAGCGGCAATGACTAAACCTGCCACCGTGGCGATGTCTTCATCTTCATTCACTAACGTATCCACGTCCAGCGCCTGTTGCAACGCATGCAGATCGGTACCACCTTTCACCAACCAACCGCCTGCATCAGCAATAATTTCAGGCGTTTCATCGGCATCCGGGAATTCACCGGCAATAGCTTCTAATACGTCCAACGGCGTGACCAGACCCTGGACTACACCAAACTCGTTAGTGACGATAACAAAGCTGCCGCGGGCGCGTCGCAGAACACCTAACAGATTGATAGGATCCAGCGTTTCCGGGACAATAATAGCCGGAGACGCAGAGGCAATGGCCGCCACATCCACACCGTCTTCCAGCGCGACCAGCAGCTCTTTAGCACGCACAATACCGATGATTTCATCCAGTTCGCCACGACACACCGGGAACAGGCTGTGTGGTGACGAGAGCAATTGCTCGCGAATTTCCTCCACGCTCAGGTCTGCATCAACCCAGCTAATTTCGCCACGAGGCGTCATAATGCCGCGTAATGAACGCGACGCCAGAGAAAGGACGCCGTTGATCATATAGCGTTCTTCTTCCACAAATGCGCCTTCCGGGACGGGAACCGGCACCGGGTTGTCGGATTCCATCTGCGCGCTGGCCTGACTTTTACCCCCCATCAGACGCAGGATTGCATCGGCAGTGCGCGCACGCAGCGGCAGCGTCGACTGGTGGCGAATAAAGTTCCGACGGGCAATCTGGTTAAACAACTCAATGATGATTGAGAAGCCAATCGCCGCATACAGATAGCCTTTCGGAATATGGAAGCCAAACCCTTCGGCAACCAGGCTCAGACCGATCATTAACAGGAAGCTCAGACACAGCACCACCACCGTCGGATGTTGGTTCACAAATCGTGTCAGCGGCTTAGAAGCCAGCAGCATCACGGCCATAGCAATCACGACCGCCGCCATCATCACCGGCAGATGGTTGACCATACCGACCGCCGTAATAACGGCATCCAGCGAGAATACCGCGTCGAGTATGACAATCTGCGTCACAACAACCCAAAAACTCGCATACCCTTTTGCCTGGCCGGTATCATGTTCACGGTTTTCCAGCCGCTCATGCAGCTCTGTCGTGGCCTTGAACAAGAGGAAAATCCCCCCCAGCAGCATGATCAGATCGCGCCCCGAGAACGAGTAGTCCATTACCGTAAATAGCGGCTTAGTTAGCGTCACCATCCACGAAATCACGGACAACAAGCCCAGGCGCATAACCAGTGCCAGTGACAAACCGATTAAACGCGCTTTATCTCGCTGTTTTGGCGGCAGCTTATCAGCCAGGATCGCAATGAAGACCAGGTTATCGATACCCAGAACAATTTCGAGAACGACAAGCGTGAGCAAACCCACCCAAATCTGCGGGTCCATTAATAATTCCATGACAAGCTCCTGCTTAAGGAATGACCAAACTGCGCGCTGAGGATCTCAGGCGTTGAAGCGATATGCAGAGAAAATTTGTGGCAAAAAGTGCCAATCTGACAGGCTTGATACGGCCTGGTAGTGAAATGACGTCGGTGACGATCCATATGGTGAGCTACTGCCCTATACTCCTGAGTAATTAAACCGATGCTAAACATAACAGAGACAACCGTTTTTTAGCAAAGATTTACCTTCCTTTGCAATAAGTTGTTTCGGAGATATTTTACCCTTCGAAATTTCTTTTTATCGGAAGTTAAATTACGGATCTTCATCACATAAAATATTTTTTTCGATATCTAAAATAATTCACGAAAATCATAGGTTTTTCTTTGTAACCCTTATCTGAATCGATTCGATTGCGGACGACGATTCAAATACATCTTCACGTTGATGTGTTAACGATAATAAAGGAGGTAGCAAGTGACCATTGCTATTGTAATAGGCACACATGGTTGGGCTGCAGAGCAGTTACTTAAGACAGCAGAAATGCTGTTAGGCGAGCAGGAAAACGTCGGCTGGATCGATTTCGTTCCAGGCGAAAATGCCGAAACGCTGATTGAAAAGTACAACGCTCAGTTGGCAAAACTCGATACCAGTAAAGGCGTGCTGTTTCTCGTTGACACATGGGGAGGCAGCCCGTTTAACGCTGCGAGCCGCATTGTCGTCGATAAAGAGCATTACGAAGTCATCGCCGGTGTGAACATTCCCATGCTGGTTGAAACCTTCATGGCGCGTGATGACAACCCCAGCTTCGATGAATTAGTAGCACTGGCCGTTGAAACCGGTAGCGAAGGCGTGAAAGCGCTGAAAGCAAAACCGGTGGAGAAAGCCGCTCCAACCCCAGTCGCGGCGCCAAAAGCAGCAGTTCCCGCCAAACCGATGGGTCCGAACGATTATATGCAGATCGGCCTGGCGCGTATTGATGACCGCTTAATCCATGGTCAGGTGGCAACTCGCTGGACCAAAGAAACCAACGTAACACGCATTATCGTCGTCAGTGATGAAGTTGCCGCCGATACCGTGCGTAAAACGCTGCTGACCCAGGTTGCACCTCCGGGTGTGACGGCGCATGTGGTTGATGTCGCGAAAATGATCCGCGTCTACAACAACCCGAAGTATGCAGGTGAGCGTGTGATGCTGTTGTTTACCAACCCGACCGACGTAGAACGTATCGTTGAAGGTGGTGTGAAAATTACCTCTGTAAACATTGGCGGTATGGCTTTCCGTCAGGGTAAAACGCAGGTAAACAACGCAATTTCTGTCGATGAAAAAGACATCGAAGCCTTCAAGAAACTCAACGAACGCGGTATTGAGCTCGAGGCTCGTAAGGTTTCTACCGATCAGAAACTGAAAATGATGGATTTGATTGCCAAGGTGAAATAACGCCCTGGCATTTACTTAGTTTTCACACTTAAGTCTGTATAGCAATAGGAGAAGTACAATGGAGATTACCACTCTTCAGATTGTGCTGGTGTTCATCGTCGCATGTATCGCGGGTATGGAGTCGGTACTCGATGAATTTCAGTTCCACCGTCCGTTGGTGGCCTGTACGCTGATTGGTGCCGTTCTCGGTGATATGAAAACCGGTATCATCATCGGTGGTACCCTGGAAATGATCGCCCTTGGCTGGATGAACATCGGTGCTGCGGTTGCACCTGATGCTGCACTGGCCTCAATTATCTCTACCGTTCTGGTTATCGCGGGTCACCAAAGCATTGGTGCAGGTATCGCGCTGGCTATCCCACTGGCAGCAGCAGGCCAGGTACTGACCATCATCGTTCGTACTATCACCGTAGCATTCCAGCACGCAGCGGATAAGGCGGCAGAAAACGGTAACCTAACGGCGATCTCCTGGCTGCACGTATCCTCCCTGTTCCTGCAGGCTATGCGTATCGCTATCCCGGCGGTAATCGTGGCGATTTCTGTTGGTACCAGTGAAGTTCAGAGCATGCTTAATGCCATTCCGGAAGTTGTGACCGGCGGTCTGAACATCGCAGGGGGTATGATCGTAGTGGTTGGTTATGCGATGGTCATCAACATGATGCGCGCAGGCTACCTGATGCCATTCTTCTACCTCGGCTTCGTCACCGCGGCATTTACTAACTTCAACCTGGTTGCTCTGGGTGTGATTGGCGCAGTAATGGCTATCCTCTACATTCAGCTGAGCCCGAAATATAACCGCGTAGCCGGTGCACCTGCTGCTGCGGCTGGCAATAACGATCTCGATAACGAACTGGACTAGCAGGTGAGCGAAATGGTTGATATGACTAAAACTACCACCGAGAAAAAACTCACTCCGAGTGACATTCGTGGCGTGTTCCTTCGTTCTAACCTGTTTCAGGGTTCCTGGAACTTCGAACGTATGCAGGCGCTGGGTTTCTGTTTCTCCATGGTGCCGGCTATCCGCCGCTTGTACCCGGAAAACAACGACGCACGTAAGCAGGCTATTAAGCGTCACCTGGAATTCTTTAATACCCATCCGTACGTAGCGGCCCCCGTATTGGGCGTTACGCTGGCGATGGAAGAGCAGCGTGCAAACGGCGCAGAGATTGACGATGGTGCCATCAACGGTATCAAAGTTGGTCTGATGGGACCGCTTGCAGGCGTGGGCGACCCGATCTTCTGGGGTACCGTACGTCCGGTATTCGCCGCACTTGGCGCAGGTATCGCGATGAGCGGCAGTCTGCTTGGACCACTGCTGTTCTTCATCCTGTTTAACCTGGTTCGTCTGGCAACCCGTTACTACGGTGTGGCATACGGCTACCGTAAAGGTATCGATATCGTTAAAGATATGGGCGGTGGCTTCCTGCAGAAACTGACTGAGGGGGCGTCAATCCTCGGCCTGTTTGTCATGGGGGCATTGGTTAACAAGTGGACGCACGTAAACATCCCGCTGGTGGTTTCCACCATCACCGGTCAGGATGGTCAGACTCGTGTCACCACTGTGCAGACTATCCTTGACCAGCTGATGCCGGGTCTGGTTCCTCTGCTGTTGACTTTCGCCTGTATGTGGCTGCTGCGTAAAAAAGTGAACCCGCTGTGGATCATCGTTGGCTTCTTCGTCATCGGTATCGCGGGCTACGCTGTCGGACTGCTCGGCCTGTAAGACTGTTGTACATCACCGGGGGCTTGCCCCCGGTTTTTCTATTTAGAGGGTTGAGGATTCATGACTATCACGGACCTGGTGCTGGTTCTTTTTATCTTTTCGCTGCTGGCGTATGCCATTTACGATCAGTTCATCATGCCCCGCCGTAATGGCCCTACTCTGCTGTCTGTCGCCCTGCTTCCTCGTAGCAGAGTCGACAGCGTTATCTTCCTTGGCTTGATTGCTATTCTTATCTACAACAACATCACCAGCCACGGCGCGCAATTTACCACATGGTTATTATGTGCACTGGTATTGATGGGACTGTATCTGTTTTGGATCCGTACGCCAAAAATCATCTTCAAACAGAAAGGCTTTTTTTTCGCCAATGTCTGGATTGAATATAACCGGATTAAAGAGATGAATTTATCTGAAGACGGTGTCCTGGTGATGCAATTAGAACATCGAAGATTACTGATTCGCGTACGGAATATAGACGATCTCGAAAACATATATAAACTTTTAATTTCAAATCAATGAGTTAAAAATATAGCCTGAACTATGTTTTATATATATCCATTCCAAAATAAACATAGCTAAGGCTATATCCCACTGCTCATAATGTTATTTATTTTAACGTTTTATTTATAAATAAATCTAAATGAAAATCGTTTTCAATTAGAGGCCAAATATTATTTCTGCGTTTCTTGTTTTATATTCTCAAAATATGTTAAGGTTGCGCCCGTCGTTGGGGAGTAGCCGATTTCCAGACTCCGGAAATGTACGTGTCAACATACTCGTTGAAAAACGTGGCGCGTACGGACTGATCTTACAGGTTCAGTCAGGCGAGACCATAGGCACATCAACTGCAATGCATACCTGAATGGCGCTGTATTTACAGTGATTCCAGCCTGTATGCATGGTTACTGGGGGCAGTGATGTGTTTTATGGATACCCCGGTCAGGACGCTGTTATGAATCTCACCGCTACTGTTCTTCTTGCTTTCGGCATGTCGATGGATGCTTTCGCTGCATCAATTGGCAAAGGCGCCACCCTGCATAAACCCAAATTTTCTGAAGCACTGCGCACCGGCCTTATTTTCGGCGCCGTTGAAACGCTTACGCCGCTCATTGGCTGGGGCATGGGTATGCTCGCCAGCAAATTTGTACTGGAGTGGAACCATTGGATCGCCTTCATTCTGCTGATCTTTTTAGGCGGACGAATGATAATAGAAGGCTTTCGCGACGACGGGGATGAAGATGAAGAGCCACAGCGCCGCCATGGCTTCTGGCTGCTGGTCACAACCGCCATTGCAACCAGTCTCGACGCAATGGCCGTCGGGGTGGGTCTGGCTTTCCTGCAGGTCAACATTATTGCCACAGCGCTGGCCATCGGCTGCGCCACGTTGATTATGTCTACGCTCGGCATGATGATCGGTCGTTTCATTGGCCCGATGCTGGGCAAGCGAGCTGAAATTTTGGGCGGGGTGGTACTGATAGGTATTGGCGCCCAGATCCTCTGGGCACACTTCCACGGTTAATTCAGGCGCTGCCAGATATGAATACTAAAGTCTGTCTGGCAGTCAAACGTCGTTTTACCAGCTAACGTTTCCCACACTTCCGGCTTTGCCCGCCAGGCGAACGGCGTCATTTGCAGTAACGCAACGGCCTCGCTACCTTTGAGCTGCATCTGATACCCCAGCGCAAGACTCTCTTGCAGAACAAAACCGTCCAGTTGCTCAGTGTGTGGCGCATGCAAACGCACCTCATCATAAATCAGCCCTTTCAGCTCCATTAAATGACGCGGACCCGGCGTGGCGGTAATAACCCAGCCCCCCCGGTTTGACCACGCGAGCCAGCTCCGGCGCTTTACAGGGCGCGTAGATCCGGATGATGGCATCCATTGACTCGTCGGCAAACGGCAGGCGATGGCTGGAGGCAACGCAAAAGGTCACCTGCGAATAACGTCGGGCTGCGGACTTAATCGCCACTTTTGAGACGTCAAGACCAAAGGTTGTACAGCCCGTCAGAGCATCAGCAAACGCATGGGTGTAATACCCTTCCCCACAGCCAATATCCAGGATCGCGGCATCTTCTGAACTCAACCTCTGGGTGAGCGCATCCACAATTGCATCGCGCAGCGGCTGATAGTGTCCGGCATCGAGAAATGCCCGGCGCGCCTGCATCATCTCCGCGCTATCACCCGGATCGCGCGACCGTTTGTGCTGAACCGGCAGTAAGTTGACATACCCTTCTTTCGCCACGTCAAACTGGTGCCGCCCAGGGCAGACAAAACTGTTATTCGCTTGAGTAAGAGGCTGGTGGCAAAGAGGACAGGAAAACGACATGACAACTCCGGCAGGTGACTTAAGGGCGCAAGTGTAACGCGAATTGCGCCCTGGGAAAATAACTTACAGCGACGGCGAGGATACGTTGCTGCCGTGCATTACCAGCAGATGCTCGGAGTCGGCAGGCATACCGTCAGGCTTAACGTTTTCCAGACGCAGGACATCGCCCATTATCTGGCTGAATACCGGCGCGGAGACTGCCCCCCCATAATAAGCACCGTTTTGCGGGTTATTTATAACCACAACCAGCGCGAACTTTGGGTCGCTTGCTGGTGCAACGCCCGCCGTATAGGCCACATATTTATCGACATATTTGCCGTCATCGCCAATTTTCTTTGCCGTTCCGGTCTTAACCGCGACGCGATAATCTCTGACCGCGGCCTTGGTTCCCCCGCCGCCGGGTAGCGCGACGCTTTCCATCATATGTTCAACCTGGTGAACCAGCGCCTCCGGCATCACCCGCGTACCTATTACCGGCGGATCGATACGCGTAATAGAAAGGGGTCGATAGATACCAAAACTGCCGATGGTGGCATATACATGCGCCAGTTGGAGCGGCGTCACCATTAATCCATAACCAAATGCGAAGGTTGCCCGGTCCAGATCGCTCCAGTAGCGGCGTTGAGGCATTAATCCGCGACTTTCCCCGGTTAAACCCAGTCCGGTTGGATCGCCAAAGCCAAAGCTTTTATAGGTATTCAGTAATTTCTGTACCGGCATCGCCAGCGAAAGGTGTGACACGCCGGTATCGCTCGATTTCTGCAAGATCCCGGTCAGCGATAGCTCCGGGTAAAATCCGACGTCGCGGATGCGATGCCCATCAACAATAAAAGGATGAGTATCAATCACGCTGTCAGGCTGTACTATCCCCTGCTGCAGAGCGGTCATAATCACCAGTGGTTTTACGGTTGAACCGGGTTCAAAGGTATCGCTAATTGCACGATTACGAAAATCATCCAGTACCGCGCCATCACGGTTATTGGGATTGAAATCGGGAAAGCTTGCCATGGAGAGTATTTCGCCGGTGGCAATGTTGACCAGCACTGCGGCCCCTGATTCCGCTTTATTCCATGTCACGGCATTGTCCAGCGCGTCTTCAGTAACCGTCTGCAAGCGCTCATCAATGCTGAGCTGTAATTCATGCGCAGGCACCGGCATCACTTCCGTGATATTTTCGATGACATGGCCAAATTTGTCTTTCCGTACCAGGCGGGAGCCGGGTTTGCCCATCAACTGGCTATTGAAGCTTTTCTCCAGCCCTTCAATCCCCTGACCGTCAATGTTGGTGAAACCAATCAGATTGGCCGCAACATGTCCGGCGGGATAAAAGCGGCGGGACTCTTCACGCAGGTTGATTCCCGGCAGATCCAGTTTATCGACCCATTCTGCCTGCTGAGGAGAGATCTGGCGCGCCAGATAGATAAACCGCCCGGCTGGATTGCTGTTAACGCGTTCAGCCAGCGTGCTGAGAGAAATATGCAGCGTCTTCGCTAACGCCTGCCAACGTTCGTTATAGCCAACGCCACCCTTGCTGATAATCGTCTTCGGATCGGCCCAGACGGCGTTAACCGGAACGCTTACCGCCAGCGGTCGCCCTTCTCTGTCGGTTATCATTCCGCGTGGCGAAGCGATGGACACCTCGCGTAAGGAACGCATGTCTTCCTGTTTTACCAGATTCGTCGGCGTGACAATTTGCAACCACGCAACCCGCCCCAGCAGCAATCCAAGGCTTAATAATATTGCCACACAAAGCAGGGCAAAACGTACGGGAGTAAAATTGCGCGCATCGCCGTCGTTTTTCTTTTTCACCCGATCTCCAACAAGATAGTTTTTCAGGTGTCTGATTTAACGGGAAATGCCGCAAGAAAGCGGGGAAAACTATGCTACGAACATCACGCCTTTGCAACAAAGCGCTAATGGATGGGCATTCAGTAATATTTTGACGTAATTTGAATTAAAAAGCCCCGCATAAGCGAGGCTTTATATCTGAGATGGATGCGCAAAAGCGCTTCAAATCAGTGGTGTCGATCAGATAGCTGTTACGTTAACAGCAGCCGGACCTTTCTGGCCGTCCTGAATTTCGAACTCAACGTTCTGGCCTTCAGCCAGAGTTTTGAAGCCGTTACCCTGGATAGCGGAGAAGTGTACGAACACGTCTTTGCTGCCATCAGCCGGAGTAATGAAACCGAAACCTTTAGACTCGTTGAACCACTTAACTTGACCTTTAATCTTTGCCATTTGCAAAATTCCTTAGAGTATTTTCTTCGCCCGCGGGCATAACATAGATAAAACTGAGACATTACTGCTTGAGGCACTAATATAAGGTTCGGCAGAGAAGCGGTATTCAACGTCAACGTGTTTACTCAGGACTTCTTTACTGAAAATGCCACACATAAACAGAACTGTACCTCGTTTAACCCAAAACGTGTTATCACATACAACGTTAATAATGGCAAGCCATTTTTAAACGTGTCTCGATCGGTCGCACAAATCCCGTCGTCCATCAAACAGCAACTGCACAGTTATGCGCCAGATCGAGTAGAATTATATTCTCGCCTCTCTCCCCTATCCCCGCCTGACTTGCGCCATAGCCGGGATATTTCTACCATAGCTCAATAGCTTCAGTTGTTCCAGGTTATCTGTTACGGGTTCTGCCAGATATCATTTTTTATGCTTAGTAATGCATAAAATGTCACAAGCGTAAAAATGAGATCCGCCTTCTGGTTTTGCACCAAAATAATGAAAGAATGATGACAAGGCACAAAAAAAGTAAGAGAAACGTTTCGCTGTTAATAAAACGATCGTTATCACAAAAATGACATAATCATATTTTTTACGTATGGAAGATTATATTTATATCAGACTGGGGATAAGATATTAATTAGTCGGAGCATCTGAAAACACTGAGAATAGATGACTGTCCGGCCGCCAATTACACGACGAGGACAGAAGAAAATAATCTGACGCGCTGACGACAGGATGAAGCAACTGAGAACAACAACAACCGTTCCTCATCCTGCCATACCTTTTTACCGCTCAGCTACCAGGCGGATGATGTCATCGTCTTCATCCTTAATGGGCAGTGCAGTAGGCTCTGCTGCTTTCTCGGGTTCGTTAGCTTCGCAAAGGCGACGTAACAAAGCGTTCTGTCTTTTTTGCTGATCTAACAATGCCTCAAGCAGCTCAATCTGCTCGTTAGTACGCGAACTTGCCCGATTGATAAAAAACCAAAGAACAAGCCCAACAATCAGAACCACCACCGATACCGCTAAAGGCGCAAAACTCAACGCGCCAGAATTCAAAACTTCGTTCATTTTACCACCTCAATGTAGACAGTGTAGTTTACCACTGCCGCACAAGAAGGTAATCAACTGTTGCGAAAATGCGCTTACCAGGGAATAAATTTATTGAAGGCACAAATACCGCTGAAAAATTGTACGTCCTGATCGCACATGATGTTGAACACCTGCGCCCACATCAGTATGCATACCAGTACAACAACAATCAGCACTACCCAGCGAATTTTTTTCACTCCAGCTCCACTCTTCAACTCCACATCTTATGTCTATAAATTATCATGCGTTACCTAAACCCAGCGTTAACTGTATAGGCATTCAATCTTTTTAGGAATGATTGACTTGTTTCATACCGTGTACAGGCTAATCTAATAACAATGAGAAAAGATAAGAGGTTGTAATGCGTCTGATTATCCGCGCTATTGTGTTGTTAGCTCTGGTTTGGATCGGTTTATTATTGAGCGGCTATGGAATTTTGATTGGAAGTAAGGAGAATGCTGCCGGTCTGGGTCTGCAATGCCAATATCTGACTGCCCGTGGAACCAGCACGGCACAGTACGTCCACACCAGTAGCGGTATCATTGGCCTGTCGGATTGTCCCCTGTTAAGGAAAAGCACGGTCATTATCGATAACGGCTAATAATGCAACATTACATTCGATACGTTTTTTACGCCAGGTAACGTTATGACTGTTCATAAAAAACCCCAGGTACAAAATACTTGGGGTTTTTTACATTCGCGATTACGTCAGATTAGAACGGATAGTCGTTATAGCCCATTTGTTCTGAAATCTTGCGCGCTGCCGTATGCAGCATTGCCACATACTCGTGTAAACGCTCTTCTGAGAAACGCAGCGTTGGGAATGAAATACTCAACCCCGCAATAACCACGCCGAAACGGTCAAACACCGGTACGCCGATGCAGCGCAGGCCTTCTTCCTGTTCTTCGTTATCTTCGCCGTAACCCTGCTCACGTACTTTATCCAGCAGTAGCAGTAATTCATCAGTATTCGTAATGGTACGATCGGTGCTGCGTTTGTACTCAATGCCATCCAGAATCTGCTTCACTTCATCGCGGTCACGCCATGCAAGCAGAACTTTACCGATAGCCGTACTGTACAGCGGATTACGACGACCAACGCGGGAATACATGCGCAGATTGTACATAGAGTCGATTTTGTGAATGTAGACAATGCTGTCTTCATCCAACGCACCGAGGTGGACTGTCTCTTTAGTCAGGCGCGAAAGTTCGCGCATCTGAATGTCAGCGCTACGGATAAGATCGACGTTTTGCAACGCGCGCGCGCCCAGCTCGAATAATTTCAGGGTCAGTGAGTATTTCTCTGACTCCCCTTCCTGTGCCACATAACCCAGCGTTTTCATGGTCTGCAAAAAGCGATAAACGGTGCTTTTCGACATCATGACGCGTTGCGACAACTCGGTAATACCAATTTCGCGCTCTTCACCCAGCGCCTGCAGAATGCCAAAAACTTTCAGCACGGAAGATACAGAATCGGGTTGCTTATCCAGATCTGCGATTGCCATTTATCACCCCTTTCGAGTGTTTTATAAAAATCAGAACCGGTTTTTATTATAATTTCACGTACCAACCCTCGCAATCGCTCTTTGCTCACTTAGTTACAAATCTGCGACCTAACACCTGAATATCAATGCTAAAATTATTACTCTCATCATAAATTCCACAAATATCGACTTTCTATGGAAAAAATTCAGGCCGATGGTCTGCCATTGCCCCAGCGATATGGCGCAATTTTAACCATTGTTATTGGCATTTCTATGGCAGTACTCGACGGTGCAATAGCGAACGTGGCCCTGCCAACTATCGCCGCCGATCTTCAGGCCTCACCTGCCAGCTCAATCTGGATTGTGAACGCCTATCAAATCGCGATCGTCGTTTCGCTCCTGTCCCTCTCTTTTTTAGGCGATATGTTCGGTTACCGCCGCATTTATAAGTATGGCCTGGTCGTGTTCCTGCTTGCATCGCTATTCTGTGCCTTGTCAGATTCGTTGCACATGCTGACGCTGGCTCGCGTCGCCCAGGGTTTTGGCGGCGCGGCGCTAATGAGCGTGAATACGGCATTGATCCGACTTATTTATCCCCAGCGTCAACTCGGGCGAGGGATGGGGATTAACTCTTTTATCGTCGCGGTCTCCTCGGCCGCGGGTCCGACCATTGCCGCAGCAATTCTTTCTATTGCCTCCTGGAAATGGCTGTTTCTGATTAACGTCCCGCTGGGAATAGTCGCCCTGTTGCTGGCGATGCGCTTTTTGCCGCCCAATGCGTCCCGCGGCACTAAACCACGCTTTGACCTGCCCAGTGCGGTAATGAATGCCTTAACGTTTGGCTTGTTAATTACGGCGCTCAGCGGCTTTGCACAAGGACAGTCGCTAAAACTGATTGGTGCCGAGCTTGTGGCGCTTATGGTGGTGGGTTTTTTCTTTATCCGACGCCAGCTCGCGCTGGAGGTGCCGTTACTGCCGGTTGACCTGTTACGCATTCCACTGTTTTCACTCTCGATTTGTACCTCGATATGTTCATTCTGCGCACAAATGCTGGCATTGGTTTCCCTGCCCTTCTTTATGCAAACGGTGCTCGGACGCAGCGAGGTCGAAACAGGCCTGCTGTTGACGCCATGGCCGCTGGCAACCATGGTGATGGCGCCGCTGGCGGGATATCTGATTGAACGCATTCACGCCGGGCTGTTGGGCGCACTGGGCATGGCGTTGATGGCCAGTGGGTTGTTTTCGCTGGTGCTGCTGCCCGTTTCCCCCTCCGATTTTAATATCATCTGGCCGATGATTCTGTGCGGCGCGGGCTTTGGCTTGTTCCAGTCCCCAAATAATCACACCATCATCACCTCCGCGCCGCGTGAACGCAGCGGTGGGGCGAGCGGAATGCTGGGGACGGCGCGCTTGCTGGGTCAGAGTACCGGGGCCGCGCTGGTCGCGCTGATGCTAAACCAGTTTGGCGACAGTGGAACGCACGTCTCGCTGATAGCCGCAGGCATTCTGGCCTCGCTGGCAGCAATTGTTAGTGGTTTACGTATTACGCAACCGCGAGTTCAGGCATAAAAAAAACGGGAACCTCTCGGTTCCCGTTTTCACACAACCCAGTATCTGGATTACATGTTTTCGATGATTGCGTCACCAAACTCAGAACACTTCAGCAGCTTAGCGCCATCCATCAGACGTTCGAAGTCATAGGTTACGGTCTTGGCGTTGATCGCGCCTTCCATACCTTTAACGATCAGGTCAGCCGCTTCAACCCAACCCATGTGGCGCAGCATCATTTCAGCGGACAGAATAATGGAACCTGGGTTCACTTTATCCTGACCTGCATACTTCGGTGCAGTACCGTGGGTTGCTTCGAACAGCGCACATTCGTCACCGATGTTCGCGCCCGGCGCGATACCAATACCACCAACCTGTGCGGCCAGCGCATCGGAGATGTAGTCGCCGTTAAGGTTCATACAGGCAATCACATCATATTCAGCCGGACGCAGCAGGATCTGTTGCAGGAACGCATCGGCGATAACATCCTTAACCACGATCTCTTTGCCGGTTTTCGGGTTCTTGATTTTCACCCACGGACCGCCGTCGATCAGTTCACCACCGAATTCTTCACGCGCTAACTGGTAACCCCAGTCTTTGAACGCGCCTTCGGTGAATTTCATGATGTTACCTTTGTGTACCAGGGTAACAGAATCACGATCGTTAGCGATGGCGTATTCGATCGCCGCACGAACCAGACGTTTAGTCCCTTCTTCAGAACACGGCTTGATACCAATACCGCAATGCTCCGGGAAGCGGATTTTCTTCACGCCCATCTCTTCGCGCAGGAATTTAATCACTTTCTCGGCATCTGCAGAGTCCGCTTTCCATTCGATACCTGCGTAGATATCTTCGGAGTTTTCACGGAAGATGACCATGTCGGTCAGTTCAGGGTGCTTAACCGGGCTAGGCGTGCCCTGGTAATAACGCACCGGGCGCAGGCAGACATACAGGTCAAGTTCCTGACGCAGGGCAACGTTCAGAGAGCGAATACCGCCGCCAACTGGGGTGGTCAGTGGACCTTTGATGGCAACACGATATTCACGAATCAGATCAAGGGTTTCAGCAGGCAGCCAGACGTCCTGGCCATAAACCTGAGTGGATTTCTCGCCGGTGTAGATTTCCATCCAGGAGATTTTACGCTCGCCTTTATAGGCTTTCTCGACAGCAGCATCGACAACTTTGATCATCGGTGGGGTTACATCAACGCCGATACCGTCGCCTTCAATGAACGGGATAATCGGATTTTCAGGAACGTTGAGTTTGCCGTTTTGCAGGGTGATCTTCTTACCTTCCGCCGGAACAACTACTTTGCTTTCCATTCACCTCTCCTTCGAGCGCTTCTGGTTCTGCTCGTCTGTCATCGCGCTGCATGTGCGTTTGCGTCCTGCTGCACGAATGCGTTAGAGCAATTTTTTGTTAATGTTTTGTAATGAGCATGTCAATACTACCCTAATGTTCGTCGCCATGAAAGACACTCGTTCTTAGGCTATAATGCGGCAATTGATATAATCTGAAAATACCATGCAAAAAACTTCTTTTAGAAATCACCGGGTTGAGCGATTCAGCTCACGACAAGTCACCAGGCAGCGTAAAGAAAACCAGCCAAAACGCGTGGTTTTGTTCAATAAACCCTACGATGTTTTGCCACAATTTACTGACGAGGCGGGCAGAAGCACGTTAAAAGATTTTATTCCCGTGCCGGGAATCTATGCTGCGGGCCGACTCGACCGGGACAGCGAAGGACTTTTGGTGCTGACCAATGACGGCGCGCTGCAGGCACGGTTAACGCAACCTGGCAAGCGCACGGGGAAAATCTATTACGTCCAGGTCGAAGGCGAGCCGACAGCAGAAGCGCTGGATGCGCTGCGTACCGGGGTGACGCTCAATGATGGTCCCACGCTGCCCGCAGGTATTGAAATAGTAGAGGAACCCACCTGGCTGTGGCCGAGAAACCCGCCTATTCGGGAACGGAAAAATATCCCCACCAGTTGGCTGAAAGTTACTTTATATGAAGGCCGTAACCGCCAGGTTCGTCGTATGACAGCGCATGTTGGATTCCCGACGCTGCGCCTCATCCGCTATGCCATGGGAGATTACACGCTGGAAAATCTCGCCAACGGTCAATGGCGGGATGCAACTAACTGAATAAGGAACAGGTATGTTCAAACCGCACGTCACGGTCGCCTGCATTGTGCATGCAGAAGATAAGTTCTTAGTCGTTGAGGAAACAATCAATGGCAAAGCCCTGTGGAATCAACCTGCAGGACATCTGGAAGCGGATGAAACCCTGGTGCAAGCCGCCGCTCGCGAACTGTGGGAAGAGACGGGCATCAAAGCGCAGCCGCAACACTTCATCCGGATGCATCAATGGATTGCGCCGGACAAAACGCCCTTTTTACGTTTTCTGTTTTCTATCGAGCTTGCCAATATGTGCGCTACTGAACCTCATGACAGCGATATAGATTGCTGTCGCTGGGTCAGCGCAGAAGAGGTTCTCTCAGCGCCAAATCTGCGTTCGCCGTTGGTTGCGGAGAGTATTCATTGCTATCAGAGCGGACAGCGCTACCCTCTGGCGATGATCGGCGAATTTAACTGGCCGTTTACAGAGGGTGTCAAGTAAGGGGCTGCGTGCTAGAATATGCCGCCTTGAAGTTCAATGTCGTGAGTATTCCTATGTCTGAAAGCCCAAAAAAAGTGATCGTCGGCATGTCCGGCGGTGTCGATTCCTCCGTTTCTGCCTGGCTGTTGCAACAACAGGGTTATCAGGTAGAAGGCCTGTTTATGAAGAACTGGGAAGAGGACGATGGCGAGGAATATTGCACAGCGGCCGCCGATCTTGCGGATGCGCAGGCTGTCTGTGACAAACTCGGCATTGAACTGCATACCGTCAACTTTGCTGCAGAATACTGGGACAACGTCTTTGAACTGTTCCTTGAAGAGTACAAAGCGGGCCGTACGCCAAACCCCGATATTCTGTGCAATAAAGAAATCAAGTTTAAAGCCTTCCTCGAGTTTGCCGCCGAAGATTTAGGTGCCGATTATATCGCCACCGGTCACTACGTGCGCCGCGCCGACGTCGACAGCAAAAGCCGCCTGCTGCGTGGACTCGATGGCAATAAAGACCAGAGCTATTTCCTCTACACGCTCGGTCATGAACAAATCGCGCAGAGCCTGTTCCCGGTAGGCGAACTGGAAAAACCGCAGGTGCGTAAAATTGCCGAAGATCTCGGTCTGATTACGGCCAAGAAAAAAGACTCAACCGGTATCTGCTTCATCGGCGAACGTAAGTTCCGCGAGTTTCTCGGTCGTTATCTGCCGGCTCAGCCAGGCAAAATCATCACCGTTGATGGCGAAGAGATTGGCCAGCATCAGGGCCTGATGTACCACACGCTGGGTCAGCGTAAAGGTCTGGGCATTGGCGGGACGAAAGAAGGCACGGAAGATCCGTGGTACGTGGTGGATAAAGACGTCGAGAACAACATTCTGGTTGTTGCTCAGGGTCATGAACACCCGCGTCTGATGTCCGTTGGCCTGGTGGCGCAACAGCTGCACTGGGTCGATCGCGAACCGTTCACCGGCACAATGCGCTGCACGGTGAAAACCCGCTATCGTCAGACCGACATTCCGTGCACCGTTAAGGCGCTGGATGCTGAGCGTATTGAAGTCATTTTCGACGAGCCAGTCGCGGCGGTAACGCCGGGTCAGTCGGCTGTCTTTTACAATGGCGAAGTGTGCCTCGGCGGCGGCATTATCGAACAACGATTGCCTCTGCCGGTATAATTACTTACACATCTAATACAAGGAAGCAGTGAACGTGGCAAAGAATTATTATGACATCACCCTCGCTCTGGCAGGCATTTGTCAGTCGGCACGCCTGGTGCAGGAACTGGCGCACCAGGGGCATTGTGATACCGATGCATTGCACGTTTCACTGAACAGTGTCATCGACATGAATCCCAGCTCTACGCTGGGCGTGTTTGGCGGCAGCGAGGCCAACCTGCGTTTAGGTCTGGAAACGATGCTCGGCGTGCTCAACGCCAGCAGTCGTCAGGGGCTGAACGCGGAACTCACCCGCTACACGTTAAGCCTGATGGTGCTGGAGCGTAAGCTGTCAGCCGCTAAAGGCGCTATGGACACGCTGGGAGACCGCATCAACGGCTTGCAGCGCCAACTGGACCATTTTGATTTGCAGTCAGAAACGTTGATGAGTGCGATGGCAGGCATTTATGTTGACGTCATCAGCCCACTCGGCCCACGTATTCAGGTTACGGGCTCCCCGGCCATCCTTCAGAGCCCACAGGTTCAGGCTAAAGTACGCGCTTCCCTGCTGGCTGGCATTCGCGCTGCCGTGCTCTGGCATCAGGTTGGTGGAGGCCGTCTGCAACTCATGTTTTCTCGTAATCGCCTGACGACTCAGGCTAAACAAATTCTTGCTCATTTAACCCCGGAGTTGTGATCTATGGAATTATCCTCACTGACCGCCGTTTCCCCTGTCGATGGACGCTACGGCGATAAAGTCAGCGCGCTGCGCGGGATTTTCAGCGAATACGGTTTGCTGAAATTCCGTGTACAAGTTGAAGTACGCTGGCTGCAAAAACTGGCCGCGCACGCAGCGATCAAGGAAGTTCCTGCTTTTGCTGCCGACGCAATCGGTTTCCTTGATGCGATTGTCGCTAACTTCAATGAAGAAGATGCTGCGCGTATCAAAACCATTGAGCGTACGACCAACCATGACGTGAAGGCAGTTGAGTATTTCCTGAAAGAGAAAGTAGCGGATATTCCGGAACTGCACGCTGTTTCCGAGTTCATCCACTTCGCGTGTACCTCAGAAGACATCAACAACCTGTCTCACGCGCTGATGCTGAAAACCGCCCGTGACGAAGTGGTTCTGCCGTACTGGCGCAAGCTTATCGACGCGGTGAAAGATCTTTCCGTACAGTATCGCGATATTCCTTTGCTCTCCCGTACCCACGGTCAGCCAGCCACCCCGTCTACGCTGGGCAAAGAAATGGCAAATGTGGCTTACCGTATGGAGCGTCAGTACCGCCAGCTCAATCAGGTCGAAATTCTCGGCAAAATCAACGGTGCAGTCGGTAACTATAACGCCCACATCGCCGCTTATCCGGAAGTGGACTGGCATCAGTTCAGCGAAGAATTTGTCACCTCGCTGGGCATCCAGTGGAACCCGTACACCACGCAGATTGAGCCGCACGACTACATTGCCGAGCTGTTTGATTGCATCGCCCGTTTCAACACTATCCTGATCGACTTCGACCGCGATGTCTGGGGTTACGTGGCGCTGAACCATTTCAAACAGAAAACCATCGCGGGTGAAATTGGCTCCTCCACCATGCCGCACAAGGTGAACCCAATCGATTTCGAAAACTCCGAGGGTAACCTGGGCCTGTCTAACGCGGTTCTGCAGCATCTGGCGAGCAAACTGCCGGTCTCCCGCTGGCAGCGCGATCTGACGGACTCTACCGTTCTGCGTAACCTGGGCGTGGGGATTGGCTATGCGCTGATCGCTTATCAGTCCACGCTGAAAGGTGTGAGCAAACTGGAAGTGAACCGCGATCATCTGCTGGATGAACTGGATCATAACTGGGAAGTGCTGGCAGAGCCGATCCAGACCGTGATGCGTCGCTATGGCATTGAAAAACCATACGAGAAGCTGAAGGAACTGACCCGCGGCAAACGCGTTGACGCCGAAGGTATGAAGCAGTTTATCGACGGTCTTGCGCTGCCTGAAGACGAGAAAACTCGCCTGAAAGCAATGACGCCGGCCAATTACATTGGTCGCGCCGTCACCATGGTTGATGAACTGAAGTAATCTGTTTTACGCCTGTCAGGCCTGCATCATATCGTAGGCCTGCCAGGCGTAGCGCCATCAGGGATTATTGAGTCTTATGGCATTTCCGGCGGTGTAATGCCAAAGTGGTTCCACGCCCGCACCGTTGCCATACGTCCGCGCGGAGTTCGCTGCAGAAAACCTTGCTGAATCAGATACGGCTCCAGCACGTCCTCAATGGTTTCACGCTCTTCCCCAATCGCCGCCGCCAGGTTATCCAGTCCGACCGGTCCACCGAAGAACTTATCGATAACTGCCAGCAGCAGCTTACGGTCCATATAATCGAATCCTTCCGCATCCACATTGAGCATATCCAGTGCCTGAGCGGCGATATCTGCTGAAATTGTGCCGTCATGCTTCACTTCGGAGAAATCGCGTACCCGGCGTAATAAACGGTTGGCGATACGCGGCGTACCACGGGCGCGGCGTGCCACTTCCAATGCGCCTTCATCGCTCATTTCCAGTCCCATAAAGCGGGCGCTGCGTCCAACAATGTGCTGCAGGTCTGCCACCTGATAGAATTCCAGGCGCTGTACAATACCGAAGCGGTCACGCAGCGGAGACGTTAACGAACCGGCGCGCGTCGTCGCCCCGATCAGGGTAAACGGCGGCAGATCGATCTTAATCGAACGTGCAGCTGGCCCTTCGCCAATCATGATATCCAGCTGGTAATCTTCCATCGCCGGATACAGCACCTCTTCCACCACCGGTGACAGGCGATGGATTTCATCTATAAACAGCACATCGTGCGGTTCAAGGTTGGTGAGCATTGCCGCCAGATCGCCCGCTTTTTCCAGTACCGGACCGGAAGTGGTGCGCAGATTAACGCCCATTTCATTGGCAACAATATTGGCAAGCGTGGTTTTACCGAGACCTGGAGGACCGAAAATCAGCAGGTGATCGAGGGCTTCACCGCGCAGCTTCGCCGCTTGGATAAAAATCTCCATTTGCGAACGCACCTGAGGCTGGCCAATATACTCTTCCAGCAATTTGGGGCGGATCGCGCGATCCACCAGATCTTCAGGGGTCGTGCTGACAGCCGAAATCAGGCGATCTGCTTCAATCATCCTTTACCTCACAATGCCGCGCGAAGCGCTTCACGAATCAGGGTTTCACTGCTGGCATCAGGGCGAGCAATTTTGCTCACCATGCGGCTGGCTTCCTGTGGTTTATAGCCTAACGCCACCAGCGCAGCAACCGCTTCCTGCTCGGCGTCATCCGTTGCAGGACTGGCCGGAGAGGTCAGGACCAGATCCGCCGCCGGCGTGAAGAGATCGCCATGCAGGCCTTTAAAGCGGTCTTTCATTTCCACAATCAAACGCTCTGCGGTTTTCTTACCTATGCCCGGTAATTTCACCAGCGCGCCAAGCTCTTCGCGCTCAACGGCATTAACGAACTGCTGTGCAGACATACCGGAGAGGATCGCCAGCGCCAGCTTCGGCCCGACGCCATTGGTTTTGATTAACTCTTTAAACAGCGTGCGTTCTTGTTTGTTGTTAAAACCATATAGCAGTTGAGCGTCTTCACGCACCACAAAATGGGTGAAGATAATCGCTTCCTGCCCGGATTCCGGCAACTCGTAGAAACAGGTCATCGGCATATGGACTTCATAGCCTACTCCGCCGGTTTCCAGAAGGACCAACGGGGGTTGTTTTTCAAGAATGATGCCTCTGAGTCTGCCTATCACGTGACGCTCCTGCGTTAAGGGCTAAAAGGTAATGCGCTATCATAAAAAAAGGCTGGATAGATATCCAGCCTCATTTGTCACTAACGTAACCGACCTCGCGCCAGATTCAGCCGCGACTCGCTCATTTGCATGGCGTTCTGGCTGACGTGGCAATGGGTAATAGCAATCGCCAGCGCATCCGCGGCATCCGCCTGCGGATTTGCCGGGAGTTTTAGCAGCGTGCGTACCATATGCTGAACCTGGCTTTTTTCCGCGCTGCCGATACCCACCACGGTCTGTTTTACCTGGCGGGCCGCGTATTCAAAGACCGGAAGATCCTGATTAGTAGCCGCAACGATTGCCACGCCGCGCGCCTGCCCCAGCTTTAGCGCCGAGTCGGCATTCTTCGCCATAAAGACCTGCTCAATGGCAAAATAGTCGGGCTGGAACTGGGTGATGATTTCCGTCACGCCTGCATAAATCAACTTCAGACGTGAAGGAAGATCGTCGACTTTGGTGCGAATGCAGCCGCTACCGAGGTAGGTCAGCTGTCTGCCGACCTGACGAATTACGCCATAACCGGTGATGCGCGACCCCGGGTCAATGCCGAGAATGATAGACATCACGCATCTCCTGTTAGTTTATGGCTTAACCACATCATTCGAGCGTTGCAGCAACCTCATCGGAGATTTCGCCGTTGTGGTAAACTTCCTGCACGTCGTCGCAGTCTTCCAGCATATCGATCAGACGCATCAGCTTCGGCGCCGTTTCTGCATCCATATCCGCTTTGGTGGAGGGGATCATAGACACTTCAGCCGCGTCCGCTTTCAGACCAGCCGCTTCCAGCGCATCACGCACTTTGCCCATCTCTTCCCACGCGGTGTAAACGTCAATCGCGCCATCGTCGAAGGTCACAACGTCTTCAGCGCCCGCTTCCAGTGCCGCTTCCATAATGGCGTCTTCGTCGCCTTGTCCAAAAGAGATCACGCCTTTTTTGCTGAACAGGTAAGCTACGGAACCGTCGGTACCTAGGTTGCCGCCCGTTTTAGTGAATGCGTGACGCACTTCCGCAACGGTACGGTTACGGTTGTCAGACAGACACTCAATCATAACGGCTGTTCCGCCAGGGCCGTAACCTTCATAGATGATGGTTTCCATGTTCGCATCATCGTCGCCACCAACACCACGCGCGATTGCACGGTTCAGGGTGTCACGGGTCATGTTATTTGCCAGCGCTTTATCAACCGCGGCGCGCAGACGTGGGTTAGCATCCGGATCGCCGCCGCCCAGTTTGGCTGCCGTCACCAGCTCACGAATGATTTTGGTGAAAATTTTACCGCGTTTAGCATCCTGCGCTGCTTTACGATGTCTGGTGTTGGCCCATTTACTATGACCTGCCATAAATAATCTCTCCAAAAAGCGCGCCTTCTCAGGCGACGTTAATTACAAACTCTTCAATCGCCTGCCGGTTACTCCACGACTTGGTTAACTGCGCGGCTTCGTGCGCATTAACCCAACGGTAGGTCAGATGTTCGGTGAACACGATCTCTCGTTCAGAGGGAAGTGCTAGGCAAAACCAGGATTCAGTATTACGCTCAATTCCCGGCGCATAGCGATGACGTAAATGGCTAAAAATCTCAAATTCCACCGTGCGCTGACAGTCAATTAAGGTCAGTTGCTCAGTCGCAACATCAATGGCGACCTCTTCCTTTACTTCGCGCATCGCGGCTTGCGACGCGGTTTCACCCTCTTCAAGGCTGCCGGTGACCGACTGCCAGAAATCAGGATCGTCGCGTCGCTGTAACATCAGCACTCTCCCGGTGTCCTTTGCATAAATCACGACTAACACCGAGACAGGCTGTTTGTATCTCATATCAGTTATTCTCGGCCTTCTTAACAACCTGAATGCTCAGTTCCGCCAGCGCGGCTTCATTGGCAAAGCTTGGTGCTTCAGTCATCAGACATGCTGCAGCCGTGGTTTTCGGGAAGGCAATAACGTCACGAATGTTGTCAGTACCGGTCAGCAGCATAGTCAGACGATCCAGACCAAACGCCAGGCCCGCATGCGGCGGTGTACCGTATTTTAGCGCATCCAGCAGGAAGCCGAACTTCTCGCGCTGTTCTTGCTCGTTAATGCCCAGAATGCCGAATACAGTCTGCTGCATATCACCGTTGTGAATACGCACGGAACCACCGCCCACTTCATAGCCGTTGATGACCATATCGTAAGCGTTGGCAACCGCGTCTTCCGGCGCAGCTTTCAGCTCTGCGGCCGTCATGTCTTTTGGCGCGGTGAACGGGTGGTGCATCGCGGTCAGACCGCCTTCACCATCGTCTTCAAACATCGGGAAGTCGATAACCCACAGCGGCGCCCATTTGGCTTCGTCGGTAATGTTCAGGTCTTTGCCCAGTTTCAGACGCAGCGCGCCCATCGCGTCGGCCACCACTTTCTTGTTGTCGGCACCGAAGAAAATCATGTCGCCGTCTTGCGCACCGGTACGCTCCAGAATCGCATCTACGATTTCTGCGTTCAGGAACTTAGCAACCGGGCTGGTGATGCCTTCCAGGCCTTTCGCACGCTCGGTGACTTTGATGTAAGCCAGTCCTTTCGCGCCGTAAATCTTAATAAAGTTACCGTAATCGTCGATCTGCTTACGGCTTAAGCTCGCACCGCCCGGTACACGCAGGGCAGCTACGCGGCCTTTCGCATCGTTCGCCGGACCAGAGAACACGGCGAACTCAACGCCTTTCACCAGATCGGCAACGTCAACCAGTTCCATCGGGTTACGCAGGTCTGGTTTATCAGAACCGTAACGACGCTCGGCTTCGGCAAAGGTCATGATCGGGAAATCACCCAGATCCACACCTTTAACTTCCAGCCACAGGTTACGCACCAGCGCTTCCATCACTTCACGCACCTGCGGCGCGGTCATGAAGGAAGTCTCAACGTCGATCTGGGTAAATTCAGGCTGACGGTCAGCACGTAAGTCTTCATCACGGAAGCATTTTACGATCTGATAGTAGCGGTCAAAACCGGACATCATCAGCAGCTGTTTAAACAGCTGAGGAGACTGCGGCAGCGCGTAGAACTTACCTTTATGAACACGAGAAGGAACCAGGTAATCGCGCGCGCCTTCCGGCGTAGCTTTGGTCAGCATCGGAGTTTCGATGTCAAGGAAGCCGTGATCGTCCATAAAACGACGCACCAGGCTGGTAATTTTGGCACGCGTTTTCAGGCGCTGCGCCATTTCAGGGCGACGCAGATCCAGGTAGCGATACTTCAGTCGCGCTTCTTCGGTGTTTACATGGTTAGAGTCCAGCGGCAGCGAGTCTGAACGGTTGATGATGGTCAGATCGGAGGCCAGCACTTCAATTTCGCCAGTCGCCATATCGGCGTTGACGTTTTTCGCGTCACGCGCACGCACGGTGCCCGTAACCTGGATACAGAACTCATTACGCAGTTCGGAGGCCAGCTTTAACGCATCCGCACGGTCCGGATCGAAAAATACCTGCACGATACCTTCGCGGTCGCGCATATCGATAAAGATCAGGCTACCAAGATCACGACGACGGTTGACCCAACCACACAGAGTCACCTGCTGCCCCTCGTGGGACAGACGTAGCTGTCCGCAATATTCTGTACGCATGAGATATCCCTTAACTTTGCCGCAGGCGGATTGTCACCTGTCTCGCAGGTGACGAAGTCGCAGCTTTAGCTGAATGTCACAACTGAATGAAAAAAGGCGGCTATTATACTGGAAATTCTGCCGCACGATAAGTCCGGTACTGACTGTACGCCTGTTTCCTGGACGGGCATTGCGTAATCTCACAAAAAATAACAAAAATTGTCGTCCCTTTCACACTGATTCGCGATTAAGGTGTAACGGAATTCTTTTTTTACTGGAGTGATCATGCTGGAACTGAACGCAAAAACAACCGCTCTTGTTGTTATTGATCTACAGGAAGGTATCCTGCCTTTCGCTGGCGGCCCATACTCGACAAACGACGTGGTTGCCCGCGCCGCGCAGTTGGCGGAAAAATTCCGTGCCCACGGTTCCCCGGTGGTAATGGTGCGCGTCGGCTGGTCTGCCGATTATGCCGAAGCGCTGAAACAGCCAGTTGATGCTCACGCTCCGGCCAAAGCGTTACCCGAAAACTGGTGGAATTACCCGAGCGCTCTGGGTAAATGCGCCAGCGACCTCGAAGTGACCAAACGCCAGTGGGGAGCTTTCTACGGCACCGATCTGGAATTACAACTGCGTCGTCGGGGCATCGAGACCATCGTCCTGTGCGGCATCTCCACAAATATTGGCGTGGAGTCAACGGCGCGAAATGCGTGGGAGCTGGGTTTTAATCTGATCGTTGCAGAAAACGCCTGTAGTGCCGCCAGCGCTGAGCAACATCAGGGCAGCATGACGCATATTTTCCCGCGTATCGCACGCGTACGCAGCGTGGACGAGATCCTGCAAGCGCTATGATTTATATCGGTTTACCCCAGTGGGCGCATCCCAAATGGGTGCGTCTGGGGATCACCAGCCTTGAAGAGTATGCCCGCCACTTTAACTGCGTGACGCGGGCATTTTAAAAATCACTAAAGAACGCCCAAGAGCATGTGTTTTCTTTAGTTTATTCAATGCATTAAAAAATAGTTTCGCATGAAATTCGGTAAACTTCATGTGTGCAATAATGTCCCATTCATGCCCCAAAATACCCCAAAGCAGACATTTTTGCCCCAAGTATGCCCCACAAGTCACGTCTTCAAGTCGTCTATATCCATAGCACACCGAGTTACATTCTTGCATCCGGGGTGTCGACAATACCTACTTTATTGAGTGTGCGAGAATTACCAGGAACCTTTCCACAATGTAGTAGTCTAATAGTCGAATCCATCTAACATTAAGAAGCGTTATGATCACTAGCCTCTCATTGATATCTTCTGTAATAGTCACTCTATGTATCATGGTGTTCGCTACAGTAAAGGTAGGGATTGGTTTGTCTAACAATCCAGACAGAAATGATAATTAACCTCAACCACGTAACCACACTTCATACTTCACTTAACAGTGAAGTGCTCACATCACCGGGCAGTCATCAAACTCCGCATTCCTGGCATCATTAATGATGTACGTGATCACTCCAAATATAGCGGGTGCAGAACTGTAACCATCATCATCTGCTGGCAGCGCTTCCCTTCTCCCGTTATCCAGATTAACCAGGTGCGGCTGAGGATGAGTCCGATATCGCTTGATCCTGAATTCCCCGTCGATTGCACATATCAGCAGTGAACCATCGCAGGCAGTAAGTGACGCATCCACAACAAGCAACGCTCCCTGTATTATCCCTTCCCTGAAATGTGAACGCGATGCCCGCATGAAATAAGTCGCTGCGGGTTGGCTGATTAGCTGCTGATCGAGGGAGATTCGTGTTTCAACATAATCTGCCGCAGGTGAAGGAAAGCCCATGTTTACGCCCTCTCTTGAATACCGGATAAAAACACAGTATAAATACTGTATATACATCCAGTAAAGAGGAAATGAGCAATGTTCGTGGAACTCGTTTATGACAAAAGGAATTTTGATGGGCTGCCTGGTGCAAAAGATATCATTCTGGGCGAATTGACCAAGAGAGTGCACCGGATTTTCCCGGATGCTGATGTTCGGGTTAAACCGATGATGACACTGCCGGCGATCAACACTGACGCCAGCAAGCATGAGAAGGAACAGATAAGCCGTACTGTTCAGGAAATGTTTGAAGAGGCTGATATGTGGCTGGT